>CAYMLT010000135.1:0-8171 GCA_964391265.1 uncultured archaeon | reverse complement strand
AGTTCCGATATTTCTTTTCACTAAGAGAAATCATCCGCTCTGATTTTACACGATCCGATACATCGCGTGCAACTCCAACTACTCCAACAGTATTTCCTTCTTTGTCTACTCTTGGTGATTCGTCTATCTCAAGGTACGTGATACCTCCATCTTTCTTCTTTATTTCTAGGATGTAGGGTTGTTGTTTCTTTCCTGATTCCAAGGCCTTTTGGGTTTGCTCGATTCCCCTCTGATTCATAGGATTATCGGTGATTAGAGCAGTCCAATCTTTCAGCATCTCTTCTGGTTCAAGACCGAGAATCTGTTTACATTGAGGACTGACATATGTAAGGACATTGTCCGATCCCTGAATGTAGTGAATTTCACTGCTGTTTTCAATAATCTCTTTGTATCTTCTCTCACTCTCTCTTAGTGAATCTTCATCTTGCTTCATTTGGGTGAGGTCTTTCATACGAGAAATGTAGTAAGTTGCTCGATCCAAGCTGCTCTTTACTTGAACTACTGCTCCAACACCCATAACTTGTGATCCATCTTTCGTAGACACAATCCATTCTTTTTCTTCTACCTTTTCTCCCTGAAGTATTCTTCCTATGTATTTCGTAATATCCTCCTTCGCATCCTTAGAGAGATTTCCAAGAATTGGTAATTCTAGGACATTCTTGTGCAGAATCTCATCAATATGAAAACCGAATGCTTTAGTAAAAGCTTCGTTTGCATAAGATACAATTCCATTCTCATCAAACAGGATAATCGGACTCGGGTCTTCGGAAAGGAGCATTTCTGAAGGAATCCCAGAGAGAATCTCAGACATTTCGTGTCACCATTGTGGTACAATTCTGTAATGATGCTATCATCCAATATTGGGGTAAGAGAAACAAGAATTCCTCTATTATTTGTTTTCCAGAACAGCCCTAATATTTTAAAAATTGCAGTTATTATTAAGTAATTAATGATAAAAACTCATTTGGTACGACCAAAGCCTGTTTCAAATGATAGTGGCATCATATCTAAGATTAGCAGAATGAAGTTTTACTTGACGGGTAATCGAATAACAAATGTGGCTCCCTTTCTGTCCTTTGAATCCTCAAGTACAAGAGACCCATTCATCGCCTCTACAATCTTTTTGGATAGATACAATCCTAATCCTCCTCTACGCGTTGAAGCACCTCTTTGGAATAATCTTTCTCGAATCTCTTCGGATACACCCGGCCCATTGTCCGATATGGTAATGACAACAAAATCGCCCTGGCGAGATATCTCAGTTCTAACAACGGGTTTCTCTCCAGCGTGTATTGAAGCATTTCTGAATAAGTTATCAAACACCATGGGAAGAAGCCTACTTTTTGAAATCTTGAGATTCTTGGCGTCATCAGCGATTTCCAAATTAATTTTCATATTGGTAGCAACCTTTTCTGCGAGCTTTGCAATATTCTGAACAAGAATACTGGGATTCGTTTCAGGAATGGTTGCTGATTGGCCAAATGAGCTTAGAAGGTTCATCATACGCTCAGATGCTGCTTCTGTAGAATCAACTATTTCAAGCATTTTTCCCCGGCTGATTCACCGAGAATCATTCGCGATAAATCAACATTTCCAACGATGCCCCGAGATCATTTCGAAGGTCATATTTCATAGGTGACGAGAAAATCTCCAACTCCCTCTGCTGCTCTTCTTTCTGTTACTCTAACTCCTTTCTTACAGTGATATCCCTAATAGTACCGACTGCCCACCATTCATTCTTAATCCTGAGTGAATTAAGTGATAATTCATTAGGAAATTCTTTGCTTCCATTTCTAAGTCCTGCAAGTTCAACTGATTTGCCGATTGCTGCTCCGGTACCCGTCTTCAAGAATTTCTCATGTGCCTCATTATGAGCCTTATGGAATCTCTTTGGAGCAAGAATCTCGTGGAGATTCTTGCCAATCACGTTCTCACCTACAAATCCAAACATCGTTTCACTTGCTGTATTTGAAAATGCGATTCTCCCAGTGGGATCCATCATGAATATCGCATCTGACGAGGCTTCCGTGATGCTGTTCAATTCATCCCTTGCTTTTTGAACCGACGCCAAGGTTTCATGGATAATAAAAGCACAAAGGGATGAGATTCCAAGAAAACCTCCTAGAAATGCAATGGACCCACCAATCAAATCGAAACCAATTAATGGATGAAAAATAGGAATGACTGTCACAATTGCTATTAGAAGTAGGTTTAACATGAAAGAAGCTCGAAAATCTAGCAGAATAGATGAAAGAAATATGACCCACGCTAACCAACTAAGAGTTCCGAAAAGAGTCTCTTTCGTGACTACTGGCATAATAAATACCATCAGAAACGGAATACAACTGAAGATAGCCAAAGCGGCAATGGTTGACACTTCATAAGAAATCTTTCGCCCAATAATATACGCTAGTAGAAACAGCAGCGAAACAAAGGGAAATGGAATGGCTGAAATTCCCACTAGCTGTAAGAGGTCAGCTATGGCAAAAAGAACCACCAGCAATAGCTATAGAGCAAGTGAGAGCTTGGCAATTGGCCGTATGTTCGAATCGGTAACATTAGGAGGTGGCTCAATCAACGATTCAATGAATTTTCGTATCTGCATGCACTGTCACTCAGAATGGCCAGAATCAAACCAGCTTCAATCATAAACACCTGCAACTGCCTAATTACTTATTCTGGTTTGTCTGGCTTTTTAGATTACTTCAATAACATAGACATACGGTATCAGTATGAGTGAAATTCTTGCTTGCTCTACAGATTTGAGAATTCATATCTGATGTTTCCAAATTCCGTTTTTGATGCAATTGGAATTTGAACATCGAATTTCGCAAAAGCATAATAATCCCACAGTGAGATTCTGAAGTAGAGGAAGCAGATGTCATGGTTTCGAAAGAAGAAAAGACTGAGATTCGTGATTGTCCATTTCAAGAGAGTATATGCAAAGCAAGTGATTGCATGTTGTGGATATGAAGCGATGCAGATGAAGAATATGAAACTGGTCATTGTTCCATTGTAATATCCTATAATTCATCAGAGGAGATGAGGAACTGCATGATTTTTGGATTTACTTTGATCATATTCATTTTAGCACTTATGTTTATATTCAAACCATAAAAGGCTCTTGTAGTGATGCGTTTGAGCTAAGCTTATAAGGACTATTAACCATTGTTAATAATAGGTTAGGTGAATCAAATGCCGTATCAGTGCTGTGGAATTAGATTTAGTCAGATGATGAAAAAGAATGTTGTTGACTCAACAGGCAAGAATATCGGTACAGTCAACGACTTTATTGTTTCTTATACCCCCAATAGCGTTTCACTCAAATCAGTTGTGCTTGGCGGTGGAAGGATTAGGGAATTCCTCGAATCTATTGGGCTTAGGCCAGATGTAGATCCCGTATTCCAAATGGATTGTATATCGCAGATTCAGGACGATATTGAGCTCATTACATCAGGTGAGCGCCTTAAAACAACTCTTGATGAGGGATCAATTGGTAAGGGCGACATGAGACTCTCCAAATTCTCCAAACTACCTATTATGGATTCAGACGGAATGAAAGTCGGGAATGTTATTGACGTGTGGTTTGACATCAATGGGGAACCATGGCTAGTCGTTGGAGGGGGAAAACTTCAGGAAACCATGGAACGGATTGGAGTCATACCAGATATCGATCTTTTAATTCCGAAGGAATACATTGACAATATATCCGAAAAGGATGTCAAACTAAAATACACTAAGTTTCAGCTTGAGGCCACATGTCAAAGTGAATATGATAAATACATGCGCGAGCTATCGTCAACTCATGAGCCTGGTGATGCTCGACACGCAGCACTGAAATTCAGTCCCAAACCTCAGGGTCTTTTGTAATCCTTTGGAGATCCTCAGTATGTCTGGGGATCTTTGGATTTCTTTTTTTCTAAAAGTTTTCAGTTAGCCATGGAACCATTCTTGGGAACCAATCCTTGAGTATGGGAATCTCCTGGCCTTGCATCCATCCAAGTCTTCTAAGCCGTGGTTCATCAAGTGTACCGTATAAAATCGCTGTGAGTCCTTCAATTGTTAAATGACTGTTAGCTTCGCCATTGACTTCATCGACCTTGAGAACTCCAGCTTCTTCGTAAAACTTGAATACTCTGTCATTCCATGCAAAATGAGGGTCGTCGATTCTTATTATCGCTTCACCAGAACAAGGGACCTTTATGTTTTCCAAAGCCAATTTAACATCAATAATCCTTGCCATGCTGACAATATTTGATGAGATGTTGGGAGTGTGCATATCACTTAGCCATTGATAGTAATCTTCAGACACGCTTGAAATTACAGTCCTTACATTCTTTATCTGATCAGCATGACCATAGATAAAATTTAGCAGAGTGTCTCTTCCCTCTAGGGAGGTCCAGTGGAACTCCCCAATATTCATCTCACCTGTTTCTACCCAATTATGACCTTCTCCGTATCCTTTGATTGAATAGACAATTACTCCCTCTGGCTCCCCATCTTGATTTCTGGCTACAACTATCTTTCTATTGAATTTCTTTGTGTACTCACTCCAACGTGTATCTCTTCTTCTTGCGGCTCCATGAGTTCGGTCAACCATCGAGTCATGCATTTGACGCCATAACGTCAATGCATCGTCACCAGTTTCGCGTGATGCAGTGAATTGATTCGGTTTTGAGATTCCTTTCAGATTGACTGGATCAAGTTCAAGAAATAATGTTGGTGGCGATTTGATGTATCCCATCGCCCCGTAGAAAGTGTCTTTGAAGGGGTAAAGACAGCTTACTGCGTAGGAATCTTCGCGTATCATTTCAAGCATCTTCAACATCAGTTCACGTGTATATCCTCTGCGCCTGTATTCCGGTGAGCCTGCAACCATCCCAACAGCACCCATGTTTTTCATGCAGCCCCTTATGTTTTGTATCAAAGGAATAAGGCGTGCTGAGGCAACCGAATTGTCGTCGACTCTATTCAGAAAGAATTCATTACAGATATCATCCCACTTTTCTCTAAATCCTTCAAATGAACTCTCTGGAATGCTGTACGCGTATCCACTGAGGTCTTCGATATGTTCCAAATCGGATTTATTGCATCGTCTTACGCTACCTGGCATGATTTTTGCTATGAATAGGCTCTCCTTAAAACCTGTCCATCCGAGCCAGACTAAATTCCTTTACAAATTCGTTCCACAGGTTGTGCATTCTGAATTGCCTCTACTGCTGATTGCTCCACATGATTCGCACCGAATAACTGCAGTCGTTGTTCCATGCTTTAAAATTTGCACATCTCCATTCCAATCATCGTCTGTGGCCACTCGCCCCTGCTGTCGGCTTACACCAACATGTTGTTTTAGCCTAGACACATGTGACTTACTTTTTCCACACTTTGGGCAGCAGTTTGCCTTCCTCGGGAATTTGGCACCGCACCGCCTGCAAGTATCAGGACCTTCCGTCATTCTCAGAAAACTCCACTTCTCTTCCAGCAAATAAACTTCTCTCTTGCCGTTGTTTCCGTTCCTGAGGAAAGACGAGCTAATGCAATGGCTAACGTGACCACAGGATGGGATGGGGGCGTAATGCTTGGTTCATTGCTCATAGGTTTCCTGATAGGATTGGGATTAGCACTAGATATCTTACTCATCTTTTCTGGATGCTTCACTTTGATTGCTCTTCTCCTTTATCGTGATTTCAGGATTTTAGAGGATGTGAGATGAGATGAAGGACGAATATCAGGAAGAATCATTTCTGCTCGATCCGAGATATGCACTTGGAGAGAATGGTCAGTATGAGGACCCTCTTTTGAGCTCTCCAATTCAACTCCAAGCTTCATTGCTCGCTTCGATAAGGAATGAATGAGTCCTTCTCTCTGTAATCCCTTCCCTGTCGAATGTTAAAGATACACTGGAAGTTGTAAACCTTTTCAGATATTGTAAGTAGGTCCTTGCCCTTTGTGGGTCTACCTGCCATTACCGCAAATAATTATGAGAAACGCTCCAAAGACCTCTCTCAATGATATTTTCATTATAGGGAAGAATTAATCTTTCCAGTATTATGAACCACTATTTTTTCTTCAGAATTTCGAGCGCTGTTTTTTCGAGTTCTTCGGGTATCACAAAGGTAACGAACTCAGCGGCGTCGCCAAGCAACTCTCTAGCCTCATCAAGACAATCAACAGGTGCTAGAATAAGAACTGGAATGTTATTTGATTTCGCGGGAAACAATAGGTCTAAAGGAGTGGAATCTTTTGGAGGATGTATTCCCATCTTTTCTGTCGGGTGATCTCTCGTTTCCTTCTTTCCTACAGGTGGTAACATTTTGTGTAAGTATCCTATTATAAGGTGTATTTCTCCTGGTTCAATGCGCGAGGCAATTTTGCCGTGGTTGTCCCATGGATTAGCCAGTGGTTTAGTACCGAAACCTTCTGCGACCAGTCTTGTTAATACGAAGGGGTCCGTTCCCTCAAAGTAACCAACTATTTTCATATCAATCATCTAAATGATATTGGTTTCCTTTCTTATGAATTCTATGAAAGCTCCAATATTGTAGAGTGAATCTTGGGGGCACTTATTGATACGATTATATGAATGGGAAGAACTTGGTCCTCCCATCCTTGAGCTTTATTTCCAAGCTTCGTCGCTAGCAGGAAGCGTATCCTTAGGTGGTTTTGAATCCACAACAAACTCGACAATATCCAAAAGTCCCGGTACCCAGTCCAATCCGAGTCCCTTGACCTTCTCTAGAGTAGGTACTCCGTTTCTGGTCCATCCTCGTCGCTTATAGGCTGCATCGGTGAGTAGCCGATATCGTTCCTCCCTGTAATCTCGAAGCTTCTCTTTCTTCTCAGTTGTAGACATGGAACTGATATCAACACCTAACTCCTTGAGCTGACCATCATATCTCTCTTGACGAGATTCGTACTCCCAGTCAGTAACAGGGCCTGCGCTTCGATAGGGAATGAATGAGTCGTTTTCTCTGCAACCCTTGCCCTGTCTGATATTGAAAATACGTTGGAAGTTGTACACCTTCTCTGACATAGCAATGAGGTCTTTCCCCTTTGTGGGTCTACCAGTCATTGCCTCGAAGAATCGAGCATAAAACTCCACATGTTTCGGAACCTTTGCGGGTTCAGAAGACTCCTTGTTATCTGCAGGAACGACATCGTTCCAAGGCAGCTTACACAACCCGTTCAAACCGAACCATGTTCGCCACATCGGGAAGTAATGCAAAGCCTCTGCCTTGTTCTCAAAGGTTGGTATGTAGTTGTGTACCTGGTCTAAGAAAATGAGCCACGCTTCATCATGCTGCGGCCCTTTGAGAGCCAAACCATATCCACCTTGCTGTGCAAGACTCTCCTTTGTAACATACTCTGAGTACTCGAGACCTTTGTGTTCCATACCAATATCATGCATCACAAATCCATCTACACGAAATTCATTGCCAAAATACTTCTTCAGATAATGGATTCCTTTGCCAAAGTGTTCTCCACCGAAACCTTTACCATCTGCCATCTCATGTAGAACTGCAAGAGCTTCTTCTGCCGCGCCCCATTTTAGCTTGTGACCTCCAGTGGCTTCTTCGTTAATATAACCCTCTTCAAAGAGTTCCATCACAAAGCCCATCGTCGTTCCGAATGAAATTGTATCAATACCATACGCGTCACAATAGAAGTTCAGCTCTGCAACATATTGTGGATCGAAGATTCCAAGGTTGGCACCACATCCTGCGATAGTTTCATACTCGGGACCATCGACGACCACGCTTTTTCCTTTGAATGCGCCTGTCTTCGGTTTAAAGCCCTCGATGCAGTGAGAGCAGTTAATTGCACAGGGTCTCCAGCAGCCATCCCATCCTTTTCCGGGATTGCTGAAGATTCTCTCCCAAACATCACCAAAGAGGTTCTTGGCCTCAGGGTCGTTGCCAGCTCTAAAGTTTCTCGTTGGGAAAAGGTCGAACTCTGCCATGATGCTCGGAAGATGACCTGTTCCAATAACCCTCATCCTGTTCTGTACTTTGTCAAGTTCCAGAATTTCACTTGAATGCTCTCTTCCAACCGCCTTGACTGCTTCTTCATCTGCTGGACCATTCATGTCAATGGTGATCTTATTCAATTTGCACACTAGTGCTTTGATGTTCTTATTTCTGAAGACCGTACCAATGCCGCCCCGACCTGCT
>CAYMLT010000134.1:6622-8176 GCA_964391265.1 uncultured archaeon | reverse complement strand
ATGAGAATCAGGGATTGGATAGCCCAATCAGTGCACACTTTGGTCATTGTAAAGGATTTGTGGTTTCGACCATTGAAGATGGCCAAGTCACTAAGACAGAAACCCTAGTAAACCCACCGCATTCAGCCTGTGCTGAGCCAGTGATCAATCTTGCGAATAATGGTGTTCGAATTTTGATTGCACAAGGCATGGGCGGACGTCCCTATATGGTGACGCAACAAGTTGGAATGTCCGTTATTAAGGGGCAGGGAGCAACTGCAAGAGAGGTTATCGAGAACTACCTCAAAAACAATCTGAGCGAATTCGGACAAGATTCTCTTTGCGGCGGTGGCTCAGACCACCATAAGCATCAGAATTGATTCATCTAGAGGCGGACCCATTGTGCATGAGGTTCGCCTTCAATGTACAAGACTGCTTTTTCGTGTACAAGCCCGGCATCTATCGCAGCTTTGACCGTATTTTTGCCAATCATATTTGCTACGGTCGCATTCTTGAGATACTTGACACAGGTTTTTGTGTCCACTAATTCTCCTCCATAGAACGCTGGATTCACTGAGAATGTTATATTGCCCTCTGTGAGAGTTTTTCCCAGAAGGCCCTCATCACATGCAGAAACGAGAACATGATCGAGCGACTCACGAACTCGGATGTACACAGATTTTGGCATGATTGATACCTCATACTGGTCGAATGGATGTATTTGCACCACACGCAGAGCATTTCAGGTAATAGGCACCTGATTGTTTCTCCATGTTGGTATCAGGACGGCCACATACAGGACAGATTACATATGCTTCGATATAGCGAGAGAGAACTTCATCGACTCCCTCAGGGGAGAACTTGCCTTGAAAGATTGCGCTTCCACCCTCAATATTTCCCGCAGTAGCAAGCTGGCCAGCCACATACTTCAATACTTCTTTCCCAGGCCTATTGAGAACGGTCAGGATTTCCTGGAAATTCTGCCACATGCTTCTAGTCCCTTGAACTATTAGTTGAACTGCAGGAACTTGGAATCGTTCACCTGATCGTTTGAAGGCATCTTCTGGGACGCTTGCTCGGGCTCTATCAAGTATCTTCTCGTAATCGTCCATACATCGAAACTCCTTGTTAGTGCTATTGAAGCTTATGATTGAGTACCATGGCTCATTGCATAATCCTGTAGAGCCCTACCTCCTCCTCTACAATTTTCTCCTGATCAATTAAGTCAAAGAGTTCCATCTGCACTTTTACCGGGTCAATATCTCCGAAAGCCTTAGCAATATCATCTATGCGTATGCCACCTTTGGAGCTGTTCTTCTTGAAATAATCTAGAATTTTGCCTGCCAGACCCATCACTGGAGTGGATTTAGGTTCAGGTTTTTCTGATTTAGAGGCGGATTCTTCAAAGGACATGAGTGTGCCGGAACTCGCAGCGGTCGTACTAGGTGTGGAAACAGTAGTGCCGCCCATTCTAAGAATAGTATGCTGTCGTTCCAGCTTGTGAAGTGTAAGAATATTGGCATCATCAACTTCTCTAATAATCTCTGGCTTTACATAGACTTCATCCTGATATTC
>CAYMLT010000134.1:0-6612 GCA_964391265.1 uncultured archaeon | reverse complement strand
CATTCCTGAAATTGAGTCTGCCACTCATCCATCTCATCCTGATATTCATTTACCCGTCCAATTACAATTGCGAGATAGTTCCCAGTCACTCGCCGTAACATGTCAGCTTCCGCTTCGTCCCATGTTTTAACACGAATAACCTCCGTCCCGTCATCAATAGTGATACTTGCAAAGTTGTTGTTACCAGTGACCTTGTCCACTATATTTCCGACAAGCAGCACACGGCGAAGCTCTACTCCATCTGGAGAAATCACTCTAGAGCCATTATCTACACCATAGGAACCATTTACAATATCTGCAATATCTGCGCGTATTGCCACAATTCGTTCTTTCATTGCCATAGGAACAAGTCACCTGTCTGCCACCAATTCCTCTTGATTAGTCTTTATAGAGTTCACGGAAGATTCATGCCAGAGCAGCATTAGAAAAAGTCAGTCAATGAACTCTGTTGTGTATCCCCTCGTATATCTTCTAATTTCTTCGTTAAATTTGCAAGGGAGCTTTGTACTCTACTAACACTGAAATCATGACCAGAACAGAGCATCTTAGTTAGTTTCTCTAGGTCTGGATTGCGCCACTCTGGTGTTGTTACATCTAGTCGAGGAGAACTAAGGAAAATTTCACGAATCTCTTCATATGGAAAGTCAATCTTTTTGTTTCCCACATTAATAATCCCCTCAAGAGAGCCATGTTTTTTGATAAGGTTCAAGGCAGTCTTTGGTCCGACGTTAGGTACTTTGTCATTATAATCAGTACCTATTAACATGGCAATGTCGATTAGCTGCTTTCGAGTCAACCCAAGTAACTTGAGATTCAAATCAAGATCAATAATCTCGGGAGTGATTGTTTTGAATGTCTTGGCTCTCGAAACGCGTCTACGTCCCGAAATGGAGAGATTCTTGATCATTCTAGGGCAGTTGTAGAGCAATGAATCATTGTCCTGACTTGCACTAGCCCAGACAATACCATCTCGAGCCATCTGTGCCGCCAATGCTTCTCCCTCAGATGGTGCTTGGATATGAGGGATGCCCATCGCAGAAAGCAGGCTCTTACTCTCTTCAATCATATCTTTGGTCAACCTGGAACTCGCTTGGCCGGCTTTTCGGGCATCCTCAATCCGGCCTTCTTTTTTAGCCTGCTGCCACTCCGTGTAGGCGGTTTCTCGGATTTCTCTACGACGCTCAACTTCTTTTGACTTCAGCTCGGGGGACTTACCATCAAAGACATAGACGGGAAGGATTCCATGTTCAAGAAGAGCTATGTTGCGATAGAAAAGGCCACTAAGGTGACTTGTGACTTGACCTTTTCGGTCCATTAGAGGAGTTCCATCAGGTTGTCTTATGCTTGCCAGAAACTGGTATAATGTATTGAATGCATCCACTGCTATCTTCTTTCCGCGAAGTTCAGCAAGTGAAATTGATTGAGTATGAATTATGTCACCAAGCTTGGTTCCCACGAAATCCTCTCCAGAGTACAGATAATTTCAGTCACTTGGTTTATATAATAGTTAAGGGAGCCATGAAAAATCAATCTGCGTCCTCTTCGTTAAGTTTATAATCGTCCCTCAAAGTGGGGCGAAGGACCAGCACAAAAAGAGTATAATTTGGTGATAATTTGTCGACATTGAAAGCAATAAGATGCACATCATGCCACGGTTCAGTTTCACCACAGGAACACAGTGTAAAGATGAGCTGCCCGAATTGTGGAGAATTTGTAATCTGGCGCTGCGAATCATGCAGACGTTTCTCGAATAGATATACCTGTCCCAATTGCGGGTTTGAAGGGCCATAATTTCAAGGAGCGATTGTATTTGGCACGCGTTATTATCACAATTAGAGTTATGCCAGAAGACGTAGATGTGGATCTTGATGATCTGCTTGAAAGAATCAGACAGAACGTTCCAGATGGTACCGATGTGCGAGCTAACGAGGTTGTACCCGTTGCGTTTGGTCTCAAAGCACTACGTGTGAATTTTGCCCGAGATGAGTCATTAGGCGGAACTGACGATATCGAAGCAGCCATTGGAAATCTTGAGGGTGTTGCTCAAGTAGAAGTTGAAGTTGTTTCGAGAATCTCCTAGCAAGAATTCTCTAACGATTTATCTGATTCTTAGGGACCGTATCGATATGGCGCCCGTTTTGTCTCCTAACTCAGAGTTTAAATTAGCACACTCCTCGCGAAACCTAGAAACCGGCATTTAGTAGTCGGTTATATGCAGTTGAACAATATTCATTAGCGATAGTCTGTGATTCATGACGGAATCATTGGTCACGAGGGCCCGTTCTTGCTTC
Source organism: uncultured archaeon (assembly GCA_964391265.1). Classification (GTDB taxonomy): domain Archaea; phylum Asgardarchaeota; class Thorarchaeia; order Thorarchaeales; family Thorarchaeaceae; genus MP5-2226. Next base: position 4,321 of record CAYMLT010000134.1, on the reverse strand, counting down.
AGGATTATCAACTACCTCATCGGAGGAAATGATTGTACATGGTCGAAGTTATTCTAAAGGTCGCAGAGGCTGAGCATAGAGACATTGGTAGATTCATCGTACGAATCGATGCGGTATCAATGGAGAAGCTTGGTGTTAGAACAGGCGACATTATTCAAATCAAAGGAAAGCGAGTCACAGCTGCTATCGCTTGGCCGGCATATCAGGGAGATAAGGGACGCGAAATCATCAGAATGGATGGGCGCATTAGACGAAATGCCGGTGTGAGTCTGGGGGAGAAAGTAACGGTAGCTCGGGCAAATGAAGAACAGGCACGAAATGTGACACTCGCACCTACATCAGTACCAATTCGTCCTGAACCAAGATTTGAAGAGTTTGTAAAAAGAAAACTACTCAATTGTCCGGTGACACTACAGGACACAGTATTCATTCCAATTCTGGGACGAGCAATTCCATTCAAAGTTACATCCGTTAAACCTGCTGGTACGGTGGTTGTTCAACATTCCACAATACTCGCAATTGCAGAGAAACCAACAGGCGATACTGTGGGACCATCCAAAGTAACCTACGAGGAGATTGGTGGTCTTTCAGAGCCAATCCAAAGAATTAGAGAGATGGTTGAACTTCCAATGCGCCATCCGGAGATTTTCAACCGGTTAGGAATCGACCCTCCAAGAGGGTTAATACTTCATGGTCCACCTGGTACAGGTAAGACCCTGCTTGCCAAAGCAGTGGCCACTGAATCGGAAGCCAACTTTGTGCATATCAATGGACCAGAAATAATGTCGAAATTCTATGGTGAGTCCGAGCAAAAACTACGGAAAATATTCGAAGATGCTGAAGAAAATGCACCAAGTATTATCTTCATTGATGAGCTTGATGCCATCGCGCCTAAACGAGAGGATGTACAAGGCGAAGTCGAGCGACGAGTTGTTGCTCAGCTTCTTGCTACAATGGACGGATTGAAATCAAGAGGCCAAGTTGTTGTTATTTGAGCCACCAACCGAGATAATGCTCTTGATCCCGCACTCAGAAGACCAGGTAGATTTGACAGAGAAATTGAAATCGGTGTCCCTGATGAAACCGGCAGGCTAGAAGTTCTGCACATTCATTCCAGGGGAATGCCACTTACGGATGATGGCGAAAAGAAGGTTGACCTTCAGTATTTGGCAAATATTACTCATGGCTTTGTAGGCGCTGACCTTCACGCATTGTGCAAGGAAGCTGCTATGAAAGCACTGAGAAGATATCTACCGCAAATAAACCTTGAAGAGGAAGAGATACCTCAAGATGTGTTGGATCAACTAGAGGTAAATGCAGAAGATTTTGTTGGAGCACTAAGAGAGGTTCAGCCTTCAGCAGTTAGAGAAGTCTTTGTAGAGATTCCCAATGTCAAATGGGAAGATGTTGGTGGACTTGAAGATGAAAAGAGAAATCTCAAAGAGGTTGTGGAATGGCCACTTCAGAGACCCGAAGCATTCAGGAGATTAGGGATCCATCCGCCTAAGGGAGTTCTAATATGGGGACCACCTGGGTGTGGAAAAACTCTTCTTGCAAAAGCCGTTGCAACCGAGAGCAATGCTAATTTCATCAGTGTGAAAGGTCCCGAACTTTTATCCAAATGGGTCGGAGAGAGTGAAAAGGCTGTACGGGAGGTCTTCAGAAAGGCAAGGACTGCTGCGCCAGCGATAATCTTCTTCGATGAAATTGATGCTATCGCACCTGTCAGAGGAGGTTCTACAGGCGATAGTAATGTAACTGAACGAGTGATTAGTCAGCTTCTTACAGAGATGGATGGCTTAGAATCTATGAAGGATATTGTTGTTCTTGCAGCTACTAACAGGCCAGACCTTATTGATCGGGCGCTTCTAAGAACTGGTAGATTTGATAGGTTTGCATTTGTTGATGCTCCTAGCGCAGAGGGACGCAGAGAGATTTTCGATATTTACACAAGGGATATGCCACTCGCAGATGATGTGGATAAGAATCGATTAGTTGCAGAAACAGAAATGTTCGTTGGTGGCGACATTGAAGCATTATGCAGAGAAGCGGGAATGCTGGCACTAAGAGAGGATATGGAAATCGAACTAGTCCATTGGAGACATTTCGAGGGAGCACTGAGGTCAATACATGCGTCTATTACACCTGATGACCTTGAACGTTTCAAGAGGCTAGAAGATAGCTTCCGCAAGACAACAGTTACTCAACGGAGTCCAACTCATACAATGTATGGATAGTGATGAATAATGACAACATGGAATGCAATGCCTCTTCGAAATCTCATATTGAATATAATCAATAAGCGACGGGGAATAATTTTGGATGACGAACTCAATCGAGCTTTGAAGAAAGAACTTGGGACTAGCCCAAGTGAGTCGGAATTGAACTCAGCCTTATTGAAGATGGAAATAAACGGCTTAGTACACGTCAGTCAAATCACTAAAACCAAACGACGCATTGAAGTCATTACAGAAGGCCACGAATTCTTGGCTGTTGATGAAGACTAACCGACACTAAAATCTAAGGTGGTTCTATGGTAGGAAGAAAAGTCCTTGCTGCAGGCAAGTTCGATATTCTGCATCTTGGGCATCTTGCCTATCTAGAACAATCAAGAGAACTTGCAGGGCCGGATGGTGAACTGATTGTTATCATTGCTCGAGATGATACAATCGAGAAAGAGAGAGGTGCTCCGCCTGTTTTTCCACAGGAGCAGAGACGACGGCTTGTGGAGAGCCTTGGTATCGTTGACCAAGCTATCATTGGATATAAAACTGATGACCATACACTAGTTGTCAGTGACCATGAGCCAGACATTATAGCTCTTGGATACGATCAGCGCACCGATATTGAAGCTCTTGAAAAAACACTCCGTGAAAAGGGACTATCAACAAAGATTGTACGTCTGGAGAAAAAGGACGCAGATGGTCTATGCTCATCCACACTGATACGGAGTAGAATCATTGAATTCTATAGAGAGAACGGACGACCATACTGAACTGCTGTTCAGAGAATCAATTCTCCACGTTCTTCAGCTGAGCGCATTCGAAGCGCCTTGGCCTCTTGTCTATTGAATGACCAACGCCATATTGCAAAAACGAAAGTACTTGCTAGCAGCATGACAGTCAATGGAATAAAAGAACTAAGACCCAACGGGAAGTTATCTAGAAAGTCAGGCAGAGGACCTAGATAGAAATAAGGCCAGTTAGCTGCGACACCTAGTGTATAGACGAATCCTACGATTGTGATTTCCTTTAGATATCCCACTGCTTGTTCATCGGTTTCGAATAGAAATATCAAACCTCCAAACCAAAAGAGGTACCAAGGCATGACCCATCTAAATAGGAACAGCACAGCAGGTACAAGGTATATGTAGAGGGGTTTGAGTAGCAGTATCCGTTGCCACCAAGATACTTCCAGCAAGTCACTTTTTTGTGGCAGATACCTATGGATTGTGAATAGCATGAAAGCCACATAGATAACTAATGGTATCAAGGCTGCTGGCCAGATATAGGAAACATCAGTGCCAACTGCAAGGTCAGTCGTATCAAAGGCCAATCCCGGATACATCGGGTTTACTATGTATGTGCTATAGTCTGTGGTGTTTAGGAAGTGCTGCAGGAGAGAATCGAATCGAGCTCCACCTACCATGAACGGAATTATGGTCAAGAGTGTAGACAACAAGAACCAGATGATAGATGTTGGGGATGCAAGGAAAAGGATTGGCAGGACCACAATTGAATAGATCTTGGTCTGAATCGAGAGGCCGAGGGCCACCATTGCTTTTCCATTCTGCCCCTCTCTATTCAACACTAATGCAATGAGCATTAAACAGTCTGTTATTGGTTCAAGTTTCCCTCCACCAGCGGACATTATCAAGCCATAAATGAAATACCCAGCAAAGAAGAGCCGTGCCCATCTAACATTGTAAAGCTTGTCTTTGAGTAGGATTGCTATCAGAACCAAATTCAACATAAATACAAGCACCAGTATGAAGTTCAACCATAGAGGTTGTAAGCCACCAACTCCCGGATATAGCCACGCCGCTATTGCAAAGAATATCAAACCAAAGACAGGGTATTCATATGTAATATTCCCAAGGTATGGAGGAAGGGTATGATCACCATCGTTGAAAGGTGGCCCCATTGCCTCTGCAACGTCAGTATCATTCATCTCATAGACAGAGAAGCCATAAACCCAGAATGCCTCTCCGTACATTTCGTTGCGATTTCGGTCTCGTTGGATAACCAAAGAATCTGCAATGGGAATGGCAATCATAGATACAACAAGTGTGAGAAGTAGATACTTCCGCATCTCGTATATC
>CAYMLT010000133.1:0-8210 GCA_964391265.1 uncultured archaeon | reverse complement strand
TTCTGGACACACGGTCATCTGATCTCACTGAGGAACAGATGGTAGAAATTGCAGAAACTATAGCAAACAGTCGCTCATAATGCCAAAAACAGGACAATTATGATAGATTTCTAGCGCCAAAACGCTGCCTTGCCCGATTGACTTTTATCGTTTCATGATTTGTAGAGTAGTGATGTGGTCTAATATATCCCGGAGCGAAAATAGATGGAGGAATCTCAAAACAGAGCATTCGAAACGCATGGTTATGTTTTGGCAGTCATTCCACCGAAGGTTTTCCTACGTGACAATCGCCCCCGAGGCGAAACTATAGTCCAAGCAGTTGGCGAGAGCTTTTTCACACTCCTGGAACTAGCTCCTCATCATGGAGCAACCATAAATCCCCAAGAGAGAGTTCCAATTCACAGAAACGCAAAAGGGAAGATTGACCACGTAAAAAGACGAATCTTCTATGATGACCTAGCTCCGGAGAGTTCTGAGGAACTGCCATTGGTCATCGAAATGATTGTCACAAAACACGAACATACATTCGTTCAGTTCTTCAATGAAGCAAAACCACTCACCACTAGGATGCATTCCCTTCAACTCCTACCAGGCATTGGGCAGACGTTGATGTGGGCAATACTTGAAGAGAGGAAAAGAGAGCCATTCAAGAGTTTCGAGGATATCGCAGCGCGAACAAAATTGCAGCATCCAAAGAAAGTGATAACCGCAAGAATAATCGACGAACTCAAAGAAGAGGTAAAGAGATGGCTCTTTGTCAAACCTCCACCAAGAGACGAAGAGGAGAGAGACCATCGTGACCGCAAACCACCACGAAGGTAGATGAATCTATCATAGGTGAGTCTTCTGGACGATAACAAGATTCAATCAGAGTTGAGCAAGTATTCAGTTAACCCAAGAAAGAAGATGGGGCAGAGTTTTCTGAAATCAGAAAAGATTGCACGGTCCATAGTTGATGCGGCAAAGATATCCCCCACAGAAAGAGTTCTTGAAATCGGGGGAGGATTAGGAATTCTCACGCTCTGGCTTGCACGCAGTGCCAAGAAAGTAACAGTGGTCGAACTTGATAGAGGGCTTGTAAGGGCCTTAAGAAGCAATCTATCTGCATTCGAGAATGTGGAAGTAATTCATGGCGATGCACTGAAGATAGATCTTCCAGATGCAGATAAGATCGTATCGAATTTACCATATAGTATTTCATCCGAAATTACATTCAAGTTTTTGAAGGAAGTCAAATTCGATGTAGCAATCTTGATGTTTCAGAAAGAGTTTGCTCATAGACTACTTGCCGTTCCTGAAAGCTCTGAGTATTCCAGGCTTTCCATCGATTTTCAATACCTAGGTAGGGCAGAATATGTGAGAGATGTTCAAGCGAGAAATTTCTTTCCTGTTCCAGCTGTGGATTCAGCAGTTTTGAAAATCACAAGGAGAAACTCAGGTCCTTTCGCAAAGAATCCGGATGTTTTTTTCTGGATGATTCATGGCCTCTATTCATACCCCAACAAACAGCTGAAGAAGGCACTGAAGATTTGGTTTAAGCGACTTGGTTATCCTAATGCGACGGATATCTTCCTTTCCAATCTCGGGAATTTGGACCCAACATCGCGATTACGTTCGCTTTCTCTAGAACCCCTTACCGTTATGGCGGATATTGTTCAAGATATGATTGAGTGGGGGGATCTTCCCACGATGGAGTGAATATATGTGAAAGAGCCTCGATTGGATATTAGAATCAGTTCTGACGTGTATCCACCATCTGTTGATACGTACCTTCTTTTGGATTCTGTTGAAACCAAGCCAGATGATGTATTGCTTGAGATGGGCTGTGGTTCGGGTTACATTACTGTAAATCTATGTGAAAAAGTGATGAAGACAGTAGCATTGGACATATCTGATGCCGCTGTAAGAAATACAATGGAAAATGTAGAGAAGAACCATCTTCAATACAGGTGTGACGTGGTTCAATCGGACTTGTTTTCCGCTTTGACACCCAATTTCAAGTTTTCATTGATTATCTTCAATCCACCATACCTACCTGAGGACGAGTTCAAAACTTCTCTCGAACATGCGCTAGTAGGAGGAGAAACTGGTATTGAATTGACAGAGGAATTTCTGAATCAGGCTGTAAAGCACTTACAGCCAGGCGGAAGGATCTATGTGATAGTCACCTCCATATCAGATGTTGAAAAAATCAAGAGGGTGATGACGGACCATTTACTTGCCCCAACAATTGTGGGAGAGAAATCTCTTTTCTTTGAAAAGATTCTGGTTCTCAGAGGCACACTTGAGAAAAAGGGCGTAAGGAAACCGTTTTATAACAACGCTGAGCAGGGCGGCTAATTACAGCTCGACCCTGAGAGGGAGTCAGATATGTCTACTAAGGAACCAGCTTCAAAGCCGAAGAAGAAACCCGCAGCTAAAAAGAAAACACCTGCAAAGAAAGCAACTAATCCTGCTGCAAAGAAAAAGACAACAACAGCTAAGGAGAAAGCAGAAACTGTTGTTGGAGAGAAAAGCCTAGTTTATGTTGACTATACTGGCCGAACCAAGGAAGATAATTTCTATTTTGATACAACTGTAGAAGAAATTGCCAAGGAAAAGGACATCCACAAAGAGAACGAGCGCTATGCGCCAATGCTTGTTGCTGTTGGCTGGAATTGGCTATTAAAATCATTAGAAGAAGAAATAGTAGGTATGAAAGTAGGAGAAAGCAAAACTGTTGAGATTCCTCCAGAGAAAGGAGCAGGTGCAAGGGATCCAAATCTCATCAAGAAAATAGCAATATCCAAGCTTCAGAAACAAGGTGTTCGTGGCTACAAAGGAGAAGAAGTCACATTTGGAAGAGAACGAGGTGTTATCACATCGGTACTTGGACGCACTGTGAGAGTGGACTTCAATCCTCCACTTGCTGGAAAAACCCTCATTTTTGATGTTACGGTGAAGGAGATCATTTCAGATCCAATTGACAAACTCACTGCAGTTGTAAAGCGAAGGATTCCCGCAATTCCCGAGGAGCAGTTCAAGGTGTCCATTACTGGAAAGACCATCACAATTGAATTGCCTAAGGAAAGTCGCTATATTGAGAACATCCAATATGGAGAGATTGGCATCGCTGCAGATGCTCTCAAAGTAGTGGAAAAAGCTAATGAAGTCAAGCTAGTTACAGTATGGACACGTCCTGAAGAGCCAAAGGAAAATACAACCTAGTTTTACAAGAAACCTGTTCTACATGGGGGTAAGTCGCTCCATGTAGGCTTATTTTTTGGCAGATTTTTCATTTTGTGCAACATAGCAATCTTTTAATAAGATTCACCAAAAATGCCACTCGTCACTAGTTCTCCGAGACTCAATCTCTTTAATGGGAGTTACTCGAAATGGAACAATCAACGCAACCTCCAAATGAACTCAAGACAGGCACGACAACGGTTGGCCTGGTTGGTAAAGACTGCACTGTTTTAGCTAGCGACACAAGAGCCACAATGGGGTTCCTAATCGCAAACAAAACCGCTAAGAAGATACACAAAATCACTGACAGAATTGGCGCAACAATTGCAGGTTCTGTTGCTGATGCCCAAGCAATGATGGATCTTCTGCGCGCGGAGTCTAAGCTCTATGAGATTCAGAGAGGAAGACCCATTCGGGTTAAGGCGTTGACAAAACTATTCAGCAACATAATGTTCCAGGCTCGAGGAGGCTACATGCTACAGTGTCTTGTGGGAGGATTTGATGACGAGGGTCCACAGGTCTTTTACACAGATTATATTGGATCTGTTTTGCCTGACAAATTCACTGCGACAGGTTCCGGGTCTCCAGTAGCTCTTGGTGTTCTAGAGACTGAATACAAGGACGACCTGCCAAAGAAGAAGGCTATCGAAATTGCTGTGCGATCAGTTGCAGCAGCAATTGAGAGAGATGCAGCATCTGGCAACTCAATTCTTGTTAGTGTTATAGACAAGGATGGTTATCAGGAATTGGATAAAGAAGATATCTTGAAAATCTGGAAAGGCGCGTAGTATTCGCTCGATTCAAACACAGGTGGGCGTGTGCGCATCAGATTAACCCTTGATAGATTCTAGTCAGCAAAGAGACCATTAGTGGTAATAGTGGACGTATATAGAGAGTGTAACCAATGGTTTCTAGCGAAGAAGAGGTTCTAGACATTCGTGAAGCAGTAAAAAAAGCTCTGCCGCGATCTGCTTTAATCAGTAGTGTCGAGTATGAAGGACCGGAAATAGCAATTTACTCGAAGGCGCCAAAAATCCTACTTGATGATGGTGATAAAATCAAGGCACTTGCCAGAAAAATGCGGAAAAGGATTGTCGTTCGATCAGCCCCAGAAGTTAGACTCCCACATGAAGAGGCGGAAAAGGCTGTTCGTGAATTGATCCCTGAAGATGCAGAGATAACCTCGATTGACTTTGATGATTCCAGAGGAGAGGTCATAATTGAAGCCCAAAAGCCCGGGCTAGTAATTGGCCGCAGTGGAAACACTCTCAGAGAGATAACTCGACAGACCTTCTGGCGCCCCAATGTTATGCGAACGCCTCCTATAGAAAGCAAGCTTATCAAGCAGATTCGGTACATAATTCAGTCTGAAACTTCTCGTAGAAATAAAGCATTTAGAGAGATTGGAAGGAGAATCCATAGGCAGGCGACAGTTGAAACTGATTGGATTAGACTCACTGCTTTTGGCGGCTTCAAAGAAGTAGGTAGACAGTCAATGTTCCTACAGACACCTGAATCCAATATTCTCATCGACTGTGGAGTAAACGTTGGGACTCCAAGTAAGGCATTTCCTCGATTAGACATGCCTGAATTCAACATACAGGAACTTGATGCAGTTATCATTACCCATGCTCACTTAGACCACTGTGGAATGGTTCCATTTCTATTCAAGTACGGATACAGAGGACCGGTATATATGACAGCCCCAACTCTGAATCTAGCCACATTGCTACAGCTTGATTATCTGGATGTTGCAGAAAGAGAAGGCAAGCTTCGCCCATATAGAGATAGAGATGTGAAAGAAGCAATTCTGCACACTATTACCCTAAACTATGGAGAAGTTACCGATATTGCACCTGATATAAGATTGACACTCCATAATGCGGGACACATACTAGGTTCAGCAATAATTCATCTTCATATCGGAGATGGTCAGTACAATCTTGCATATACTGGAGATTTCAAATTTGGAAGAACCCGACTTCTTGAACCTGCTACTTTCACGTTCCCACGACTGGAAACCCTAGTAGTAGAGAGTACGTACGGACACCCTACAGACAAAATGCCTCCAAGGCAAGAGGTTGAGAAAAAATTCGCGGGTATTATTCGTAGGACCATCGAACGTGGTGGTAAAGTACTCATCCCAGTACTTGCAGTTGGCCGTGCTCAGGAAATCATGCTTGTGATAGAGGATTTGGTCACAAAAGGGCGCATTCCAAGGATTCCAATCTATTTGGAAGGAATGATTGCGCAGGCCACTGCAATTCATACAGCACATCCAGAGGCATTGAGCAAGAAGATTAGAGAGATGATATTTCACCAAGGTGTGAATCCATTCTTGAACGACATCTTTGTTCAAGTGGATAGCCATGAACAGCGTGAAGAAATCGTTGAAGGAGAACCTTGTATCATTATGGCCACATCTGGAATGCTTGCTGGAGGACCAAGCGTTGAATACTTTAGACTTCTAGCACCTGATGAGAAGAACACGCTCTGCTTTGTATCATACCAAGGAGAAGGTACATTGGGACGGCGTATCCAGAAGGGATGGAAAGAAGCCAACATGAGAACGCGTGACGGGAAGACACAGGTTGTTCCGGTAAATCTGCAGGTAACGACTGTTGAAGGATTCTCTGGTCACTCAGATAGAAAACAAATCCTCAACTTTATCAAACGAGTAAATCCAGTTCCTGAAATGATATTGCCATGTCATGGTGAGGCATCCAAATGTATGAATATGGCGTCCACCATTCATAAATCCATGAATATTGATACAAAAGCACTCTCGGTAACTGAAAGCATCAAACTCAAGTAGAACTCTAAAACTTCACAAATGGTGGCGTTACTATTACGCAGTTGTCATTAACTAGAGCAAGATCAGCTCTGTAACCACGAGTTTCACCGCGTATCCTTTCAATGATTCGCTTTAGCTCAAGATGTGTCTGGTCCCCTCCATCGTTGAGTTTGCTGATATCTAGAAGAACAATGTTTCCATTCTTGATTTGATCTACAATAAATGGCACATCATCAAGAGATACTAAGTTCTTGGACCTTACAAATATCTGCTCAAGTTCCTGCAAACGTCTGCATTCATGAGCTGGGTCCGGTTGAGCATTATCGGCAATTGGCGAGAAAATACCTAAACCGGATTGAACAAGGTTTGTCTGCACCTCATTGGAGTTTTCTTCGCCTCTTCGCCTAAACAGATATCGCAACAAGAATCACCTTTACAATCGATAACCCTGATTGAATAAAGAAAAGAGCGAGTATTATCTTCAGGTCCACTCGAAACAGATTTTACAAAGGATTACTCGGTATTTGTGAGTGAAATCCATGACCGAGGTAAAGCAAGAAGAACCAGAAATCAACGATTTGCGTTCTCGTCTAAGGGCCCTCGGAAATCGATATGCCATTGAAATCTTACAAGTATTAAGTCCAGAATCGGGTGATATTATTCCTAACATGGGGTGGGACCAAATTGTAGAAGGCATTCTCGAACTCATGGGAATGTCTAGACCATTGCCAAGCAAGAGCGCAGAGAGGTCTGGAAAAGAAGCCGAGTATGAACGAAATAAGAAGAAGTTTGCAGCTGGCGGCACGTTATACGAGAGTATGAATAAACTCGCAAAGGCAGGTTACGTTTTAGCTAAGGGCAGTAAAGGCAAGAAACAGCGGACCTTTATGATAACTCATGAGGGCAGATTGGCTCTTTCAGCTGTGGATAGCATGCTCGGACCCACCTCAAAGGATACTGAGGTCTATAAAACGGCAAAAACAATTCTTCGTCATAAGAATTTCATTAGATTGCTTCCCGCACAGGAAAAGTTCCTAGCGGAGGTAAAGGACTTTGATAGCAATATTGTAATTCAAATGCCCCCTGGGTCAGGCAAGACTTTCTTAGCGATGGTGGCAATACTCATCAAACTGGAAAAGGGATTCAAGTGTTTGTATCTCAGTCCATATATCTCAATAATCACCCAAGTAATCAATGAATACGCAGAACTGTTTGAGGACCTAGGCTACTCAGTAAAACGCCATGATGGAACCACAGAAGGCATGAATGAGGACCTATTGAACACTGATTTGGTTGTGGGAGTATATGAATCAGTATTCTCGGATGTGTTGAGGGGAGCGGAATGGACCAAGAAGATTGAACTAATTGTCGTTGATGAATTAACTGAACTAGACTCACCAATTGGAGAAATTGATGCGGGAAATCTTGGTATGGACAGGAGCGCAAAACTTGATTGCTTAATCACATTATTGAAACGTAAATCTCAGATCATTACGTTGTCATCACGATTTGGTGAAACGGAAGAAGTCGAAGAGTGGTTAGATGCAAGAGTGTTCAGACCAAGTGTGCGCATGAATCCTGATGAGTATATTGTCACTCGAGAAGAAAAAGGGATTCAGATTGTTAGCAGCGATGGCACTCAGAATGTTGTTCTTCAGAAAGAACACTTTCTGGAATCCATAGTCGAGCATATGAAAGATTATGAAAACAAGTCAGTTCTAATTGTGGCGTCATCAAGATCAAAGTCAGAATGGCTTGCAGGTGTTATCTCTCGACATTTTCCAAGAAGTATTGACTCCGATATTTCGGACTATATTATCGGAGCTAAGGATAGGATGCCAGTCGCCAGTCGATTACGAGAGTTACTGCCATTTGGAGTTGCATTCCACCACGCAGGTCTGGGTGCGGATGTTCGTAGAAGACTGGAAGAGATGATTAAGTCGAGAAAAATCAGAACAATCGTTTCGACAACGGGTATCACGGCAGGCATTAGTTTTCCATTCGATTGTGTAATCATTCTGTTTGATTGGATAATGGACTATCTTGCAGCAAGATCCCGGTATCTACAAGTTGCTGGTAGAATTGGAGAATATCATCTTGTAAAGAACGGAGGCAGTGTGTATCTTGTATTTGAGGCACCTTCCCGAAGGTTTCAGAATTCAAGGAGTCTGGAAGAGACCCTTTTACACCG
>CAYMLT010000132.1:0-8265 GCA_964391265.1 uncultured archaeon | reverse complement strand
ATTTTTCTCCTCCCGAAAGAAGCCGTGATGATTGGAATATTTATTCTCGTCTTTGCTTTCCTACAGCTCTATAACTTCTCAGAGCGTCTCTTCGGAGAAGAAACAAATGAATGAGATGATTAAGACTGTATATGTTCTTCATCAGGATGGACTTGCGCTACTTAGCATGAATCCTGAAAAGTCTGTGGCAGAAACTGAATCATTTATGGATCTTTTCGGCGGATTCTCCAGTGCAATCAATACCCTTCTTTTGGAGTTAGGTCACAAAGAGATCAAATCGATTACCGTAGGAGATGGAATGCTTGTATACAGCTCCCACAAACCTGTTCTATTTGTAGTGTATACTGCGAGCGAAAAGTATGAGCAATTTGCCGAAATATTCGTGAAACAAGTCGAACATGAATTTTTGAAATTCTATAAAGATAAGCTAGGCGATGAAAATTTCTTTATCGAAAGCGGAAATTTCACTCCATTTGAATCAAAAATCGATGTGGTATACGAAAACTTGTACAAGCTGAACAGTGAATTCCCTGAACTCTTGGAGATTCTTCCCTCCTTTATTCCTCTGCATAGATTATATGCAGTTCTAAATCTGGGATTGGACATTATTGAAGGATATCCAAATGATACTATAAAACTCGTACGTCAACTGAATCTATATTTTGGCGAGGATAGGAATTTAGAAGAACTAGTGGCTGAAACTTTGGGAAAGTATACAGGGCATATGATTGCAAAGATTAGGAGTGGTGATAATTTTGTCACAGGCCCAGATAAAATACTCGAACTTCTCAATGAAATCTCAGTGACAAAATTTGATCGCAAGAACGAGTATTATGATATTGTTCTATGTCCTGTTTGTAGGGGAAAAGCATCTGAAAAACCAATGTGTCAATTCTTTAGTGGTTTTATAGAAGGTGCGTTTGACAATCCCAACATCACAGTGAAGGAAATTGCTTGTCGCGGTCGAGGCGAAAAGAGCTGCAGATTCAAGCTCGAGAAAGTGTAGGCTCTTCCCTTTCGCAGAATGTAAGTATTCCTTTGGCATAATGATTCTCTTTGCATTCGTCACAAAAGCCGTGACGTTCACAATCGATTTTTGGACAAGGGCAATCATCCTTCTGCATGATTATTCAGCGAGGTTCCATACAGTCCTACATTTCAAGTTAGTGAACAGGTGCTACTTTGATGCAATAATATCTCCTGTATCAATCGATAATTCATCGTATCTTTTTTTCTTTGATTTGTCTAAACAGCCAGTTACAATGATTGGCATAGACGTTTAGATTTATTTGAAAACCACACCCTTGTTCCATGGCAATCAAAATGGATCCTTTACTTCTTGAAATCCCCGAGAAACTTGAAAGTGAGAGGTTGATTATTCGTAAATATCAGAAAGGAGATGGTGTCGATTTCTTCGAGATATTTGAGCGGAATAACAATCGAGAGCAATTGAAAGAGAACGTGGACGAGGCTGAGAGTGTTAAGACAGAAACAGACGCAGAGGTCAGAATACGCCAAATGATCGCCGACTGGGAGGCAAGAAAAAGGTTTGTGATGACCGTTTGGCTTAAAGAATCAGAGAGTCAAATAGGGCAAATCTGGGTCGAAGCCAATAGATGGGATGTGCCTTCATTCGAGCTTGGTTGGTTTCTTGATTCGGGCTATTGGGGAAGGGGTTACGCAACAGAAGCAGCGAAGCGAACCATGGAGTTCATATTTGAGGATTTAGGCGCTCACAAAATAGTAGTAACCACGCGTGATTATAATGAGAAGAGCTACAAGCTCGCAGAAAGACTTGGCTTCATTAAAGAAGGTCATTTCAGAGAAGGACGGATTGACAAGGGAAGAAGATATGGGCTTTTGTATTATGGGATGCTGAAGGAAGAATATGCCTAGCCTATCTTGGTTAAGCCAATGCTATGCTACAAATTGCAGGGTCTGATGAAAAACTCTACATCAGCGATAGGGAAACAAACGAGTTGGTTGATTTGTTCTCCATGTCGTCACACTAATAGCCTCAAAGAATCTTATCAAAATCGCGATGCCTGTATTTGACGAACGAAATGACTCCATTTATGGAGTGGACGGAAATCCACTGCAGCTTTCTAAGATAGATATTCTTGAGAAACTCGTAGAGAATCTAGTAGGGCCGGACTTTGAAGTAATTGAGAATATGCGTCTACGAAGTAAGAAGAATGTTGTACTTCATCTTATTATGAAATCTTCTGGCAGTCATGAAACTGTGAACCTTATTGCAAAGGCATTTGTCACAGGCAATTTTGATGTGGAACTCAAATTATTGGAACAAAGTTTTGAAAATGGGCTCAAAGTCCCAAAGGTCATAGCTGCCAAAGATGGAGTCTTACTTCTGGATTACATCGAAGGAGAGTTACTGGTCGACATAATAAATCGTACATTTGATCCAGCACTCATTGATGATCTGGCACTCTGGTATTATGATTTTCATACGTCCCAGCCTCTGCTCAAAGGCGATCCACGATTACGAAATTTCATAATTGCTGGCGATGGATTGTTCGGTATTGATTTTGAGGAGGCAAACAAAGGACACTGGATTGTGGATCTTGGAGGTATTGCGGCAAGTCTTCTTGATACCAATCCCATCAATGATTCTAGAAAGAGACTTATGGTCTGGAACCTTCTCGACAAGTATCTGGAACTGAAAGAAATCGAACGAACAGACCATATTGACAAAGATTACATCTCCGTTATTTTCCAAACGCTGAAACAAACTGCAAAATGGCGCAACTCTGAATCCATACTCTACCTGGCCAATCAAATCCAGAAAGATGGATTACCTATTGAATGAGAACCGAGCCCCAACATTCTTATCTCCATTCTGAACACCCCGACGTGTACAACCAAACATATCAACGCTTACGGTGGAGTTATTCACGTCATGAATCAGAAGAAAATGACTATCCTTGTAATTGGACTTCTGCTTTCAGTAAGCCTAGGCGTTTCTGCACTCTGGTACATTGATTCAATGGATGTCAACTCTCTAACGTTCTACGTACTTGGTGATTCCCAAGGGTATCAGGGAGGACTTGCGAAAGTTGTTGCTGCTGCAAATAGGGACAGTCCAAGTTTTGTTTTTCATTGCGGTGATTTAACACCCTTTGGTCAAGAAACCCAGTATCAGGATGTCCTCGATGTCGTTTCAGGACTAACCACTCCTTTCTATACTACTCCCGGAAATCATGATATTCGACTGGGTGGTAGGACCAGATTCACTGAACACTTTGGTGAATCATCCTATTCATTTGATCATGATTCTGCTCACTTTTCAGTGTTTGATACATCCACTGGAGATGTGGATAATGAAACCTACCAGTGGTTGGAGAATGACCTGTTAAATGCCGATACTGAATGGAAAATCGTTTTCACTCATATACCTCCATTTGATCCGCGACCAGGCGAAAATCATACACTCCTAAATTCCGCGACATCATCTCGTTTGATGGCCCTCTTTGAACAAGCGCGTGTCGATGTTGTGTTTTCTGGTCACATTCACATGTTTAGCGATACTAGTGTGAATGGAGTTCGATACATCATTACTGGTGGTGCTGGTGCTTCTCTCGCCGCATCTGAGGAAGATGGTGGAATCTACCACTACATCAAGGCTGTAATTAATTCAACAGGGCTCGATATCGAACCTATTATGTTAGGAAGCCCTGCAATAGATAGGAAGCATGTTGTGCTTAGAGGCAATGAAGAGGGCGTCACTCTTTCACTGGATGACCTTTCTGCACTGACTCCGATTAGTGGGTTCTCTTCCTTCGAGAATCAATATGGAAATCGACGGGGAGTGGGCGACTATGATGGAATATTGGTTAGCGATTTGATAGAGCTTGTTGGAGGGTTAACTGAAGATCAAAATTTGAGAATTGCATCAGCTGATGGGTTCGAGCAGATGTTTTCGTACTCCAATGTTTACCCGAATGAATCGTGGTATCAATATCAAGGTGATATGATCCTTGCATTCCGATATAATGGCACATCTATACCCGATTGGGAGGATGGGATGAGATTAGTAATGATACCTGCTGATGGCAAATATAGCAGTGACGACTGCACAGCAACTTCCGCACCCGGGCAAGGTTGGAATGTATATCCTTCTGCGGGTGCTAGGTGGGTTCGCTATGTGTCAATGATTGAGGTGATTGGCTCGTGATCGAATCTACCCCTCTTGACACACGTGGAATCGTGACTATTGCTATTTTGGCATCTTTGGGCGGCGCCATGAGCACTTTCATAGGCTATCTTGGTAATCTGATTAACCTAAGTCTAGGAGTACCCTTCGGCGCAGGTCAATTTCTTGCAGGGCTTCATGTATTCTGGTTAGTACTCATGCGAATCATCGTGCCAAAGAGAGGTGTCGGAACAGCAGGTGGCTTCCTGAAAGGGATTGTTGAGCTTTTTACAGGAAGCACACATGGAATTGTGATTGTTGCTGTTTCTCTTGTGGCTGGCGTTATTATTGATCTTGTTGCTGAATTTGGGAATCAGCTACGAAAACCTCCCATAGAATCAAGAATGTTCTGGTGGATTGGGGCTGGTTTTTCATCAGCTACAAACATACTTGTTTTTCAGGTTGTTTACTTCGCAGGTGTTGACTGGTTGTACATTCTTGTGATAAGCTTGCTTGCATTCTGTTCAGGGGTAATCTTTGCAGGATATTTTGCATGGGAAACGCTCGAGTTTTTGAAAGATACTGGTGTGTTGGCAAATAGCTTTGAGAGCGTTCGATCCATCGATACTCAGCAATCATCACAATCTCTCATAGTTCGGAATATCCCTGCAATTATTCTAATCCTATTCATTTCCTTAGGGTCCGTATTCTATGTTACCGTAGGAGCAGATCTGCTAGCAGACCCCGCAACCTGTGATGTTACGGGACTTGTTGACAATCCGTATGTTTATCGCCAAAGTGATTTTGCTGATTATCAAGTTACAATTGAAGCTGAGCTCAACGGTGCGTATACTCATCTGCCCTCTGCAAACTATACGGGCGTACTCATCAGTACTATTTTGGAAGAGGCTTCTCCTCAATCAGAAGCTGCAAATCTAAGGGTGTTAGCGCGAGATGGATACTCCGTATCCTTCGAGATTTCAGCGGCTATCATCGATTCCAGATTGTTATTAGTGGAACATTCAGGAGGACTCTGGCTGATAGCAGCGAGTTATGATGGTTCCTACTGGGTCCAGATGGTAACAACTCTACAAGTCTACTAGGGGAATTCTATGTTAGAAGTAAAGAACTTGGATTTCTCATATGATGGCAATAAGAGCGTACTATCGTCACTGAATTTTGTCTTACAACCTGGTGAGATTGTTGTTATATCTGGTTCAACTGGATCTGGAAAATCAACTTTCGCCAAGTGTCTTTCCGGATTTATCCCCCATCTAATTCAAGGTATGCAAACTGGTTCAATCACCATCGATGGTCTGCAATATGAAAGTATGAAGATGTCTGAAATCGCGAGGCGAGTCGCACTTGTTCAACAGGATTCTGAGAATCAAATCTGTACACTAAGTGTAAATGATGAAATTGCTTTCGGTCCCGAGAACTATCAGATGGACACAGAGGTGATTGTGAATGAAGTGCCAAAAGTCTTGCAGGCAGTTGGTGCGGAGCATCTATCCACACGTACAACATATGCTCTTTCTGGAGGTGAGAAGCAACGAATTGCCATTGCATCGATATTGGCGTGCAAACCGGATTACATCATCTTTGATGAGCCTACTTCAAGTCTGGATCCAAAAGGAGCCATATTGCTTCGAGAAGTACTCTTGGAACTGAAGCATAGAAATCTTGGCATTCTGGTAATCGAACACAATCTTGATGCACTACTCCCGCTTGCAGATAGAAACCTGCTCCTTTCGAATGGCAATCTAAGTCCATACCACAATGACATAGAACCAATCACCCCTATCGTACCTGTTGTTTCAAAAGGTGATGAAGAGCCTCTTTTGATTGCAAAGGAAATAGGATATTCATATGGTCGACGCCGTGCAGTTGAAGATGTGTCACTGACTATCAATCATGGTGAAATAATTGCCTTGATGGGTGATAATGGGTCTGGCAAGAGTACTGTCCTTGAAATGTTGGCAGGACTTCTTCCACCCAGAAAAGGGCAAATCTCATTGTCAGGTGTTTCCATAGACAAAATAGATCGAAGAGAATTAGGAACAAAGGTAGCCGTTGTTTTTCAAAACCCTAATCATCAGATCTTTGAAAAAACTGTCGAAAAAGACCAGTCTTTGGCAATTGGCTTGCTTGAATTAGATTCTGAATATGTGAAAAAATCCGAAGACGCTCTTAGAGAGGCAGGATTGTCAGATTTACGGAAAATGAACCCGTTCTCGCTTAGTCATGGCCAAAAACGCCGGCTTAATGTTTCCGAAACCTGTTTCTTTGAACCCGACCTCTACTTCCTTGATGAACCGTTTATTGGTCAGGATCATGAAGGTCAGGATTTCATAATTGGGAGGATGCAGGCGGTTTCCCAGAGAGGTGGAGCTGTACTGTTGGTTACTCACAATCCTAGAATTGCTACATATGCATGTTCTAGGATACTCTTCATGGATAATGGAAGAATACTACTTGATGGAGCCCCCTCGAATGTGCTTGATTGGCTTGCAAAGAACGGGCGTCAAGAGTATTCAATGAATGGAGGTGCCGTTAATTGAGGTCCGGGATAGGGTATTCTCCAGGTGATTCTGTGCTTCACAGATTAAATCCTCTTCTGAAATTTTCCGGATTGATTTCCATCACTGGAGGAATCATGATTTATCCAAGTTTGCTTCTGAGTGCTATTCTTCTCTTTCTTATTGTATTAGGGTTCGTGATTGCACACGTTCAACCAAAGTTAACGAAAGGTAGAACTAAGTTCCTGCTTATTTTCTCAGTATTACTCCTTCTTGTTCAAATTCTCGTGACACCAAATGGTACAATCCTCTTCTTCCTAATTCCGTATATTGGTACTTTTGGACCTCTTATTCCTGTGACAATGTTTGGAGTAGAAAGAGGTCTAGTGATATCTATCAGATTTCTTCTTATTGTCTTCTCAAGCATGCTCTTTGTATCGGTTACTGACCCAACTCTTCTTGCCCATTCTTTATCTCGACTTCGTATTCCATATCGCTATACATTCTCTCTCATCATTGCACTTCGATTTCTTCCTCTCTTTGACCTCGAAAATCAAACTGTGCGCATGGCTCAGAAATCGAGGGGGCTCTCGACAAATGTAGGAAGTCCATCCAAATTGATTCGTACTGTGAGATACACATTCTTTCCGCTTCTGGTGTCTGCTCTGTCTAGAGTCGACCTGTTAACCATGTCAATGGACGGGCGAGGTTTTGGTTTCTCCGAACAAAGAACATATGTTCGGAAATCGGAGTGGCGATTTGCTGACTCTTTGGCTTCTATTGGTATTGTAATCTTTTTGATGGTGTGTGCTCTTTTTTCCGTCTACGGAGTGTAATTTGCTTCCCTATTTCCCTAAACCTTATATCTCGGACCGATAGGAATACAAGAACATATCGAAAGGTTAGTGAGATGAAAATGTCAGGAAGTAAAACCAGACTCTATGCCCTACTTACAATTGTTACCATCATTGCTGCAGGTTCCATTGTAGCTCTAATGATCCTGCAACAGCCCACTAATGGACCATCAATCGAGCTGAAGGGAAGTGATGGTACAACACAATCTGTCACTTTGACTGTTCTTCAGGCATTTTCTGCTGTTGAGAGAGCAGGGTCATATGAGAATTCCTACGGCAACATACGTGGTCGGGGTGCATATAAGGGTGCAAAGATTGCTGATATAATTGAACTCGTTGGTGGAATGGACGAAGATGAGATTGTCATTGTGAACGCAACTGATGGATATAGTCAAATCTTCACATATGCAAACGTCTACCCTAATGCTTCACAGTATACTCTTCAGGGCGATATGGTACTTGCCTACGAGTATAATCAGACAGTTATACCGGATTACGAAGAAGGTCCCCGATTGATGTTTCTTCCCGAAGATGGATTATTCTCAAATGATGATGCCAATAAAACAATTCATTCAGATTTCTTTTCTGGTGCTGCAGGCCCTAAATTAGTAAGCAATGTTGCTGAAATCACAATTGCCAATTGGCCTGCAGAGGAGTCATACGACCTTACGATAAAGAGAGGGGCTGTGACATATGGATACACCATGGATGACATTGTGGGAATGCCATCAGAAACTGGAAA
>CAYMLT010000131.1:0-8296 GCA_964391265.1 uncultured archaeon | reverse complement strand
CTCTACCAGAGAAATTGGATACTTTGGCAAATACACTTACCACTTCACCAAAGAACCAGCGCAAAATATCAATATCATGAATACTGTGTTCAATGAGTGTCCCTCCTCCTGCTAGAGCCTTTTTTCCACGCCACTTGCTATAGTAGCTGTAATCAACGGGAAATCGCTGATCGTCTCTGATATGTGCCAGCATAGGTTTTCCAAAGTCGTTTTCTTGCAGGAGTTTCTTTGCATAAAGCAAATATTGGTCGAACCTAAGGACTAACCCAACCCCTGCATTTACACCCTGATCTTGAGCAATAGCCTGCAATGTTCTTGCTTGAGGGCAGCTATGTGCAAGTGGTTTTTCACAAAACACCTGTTTCTTTGCTCGCGCTGCAGACTGCACCATGTCCATGTGTTTATTCGTTGGAGTGCAGACATAGACAACATCAACACGTTCATCGTTTACAAGATCATTGTAATCCTCGTACAATGTGTTGACATTAAACAGCTCAGCAGCAGAATGCAGTACCTCCGAGTCAATGTCACAGAGTGCAACAATTTCAACATTAAGAAGACCTGCTTCCTTAAGAGCGGCCATTCCGGTTAGGTGAGTCTTTCCAATATTGCCCGTTCCTATCAGACCGACTCTGATCTGTTGCCCGATAATCAATGGACTTCCCTTTGCCAGTTTAGGCTCTACTGGAATGATATATGAGTCTTCTGCGATAAAGGAAAACGGAACAATACATAATGACAAGCAATATCAAGCACTGGCAAATTGGGAATACATGCCTTTCATGGTGTAATCTCATTTAGGTGACAAGAATTGGTGTCCGATCAAGAGACGCTCCAAAAAGCTATGCAGGCTCTGAAAGATGGTAAGAAAGAATTAGCCCTCAAGCTTCTTGTACAAGTTGCCGAGAGCTTCTCTGCAAAAGGGATGCATGAAAATGCTGCACGCATTTTTGAGAAAGCCGGTCTGTTGGCAAAGGACCTTTCTTTATTGAAGGATAGTCTAAGTCTGCTTGAAAAGGCAACTTTAATGTATATGCGTCAAGGCGCGGAGGAATTTTACACCGAGATTGTACGACTCAATATACTTGCTGCAGAAACTGCATCTAAGGGGAAAGAGTATGGTAGATCCGCAGACTTTTTTTTCAGAGCCGTTGATTTTGCTGTGAGTGAAAAGGAGAAGGATAGCATCACACTGAGAGCTGTGGAATCGCTTGAGAATCTTGCAGATATTCGAGAAGAGGAAGAAAAATTCAAGGAAACAATTGGTCTCCTGAAAAAGATCAGCCGACTGTATTATTCGATTGGTGATGAAGAGCTTGGTGATAGAATAAATGATAGAGCAATCAGAGTTGCGCAAAAATGGGTGGATAATGCGAAGGAAAAGAGCAACCATTTGGAAGCAGGTAATGCCCTTGCAGAAATAGCACAGATAATGCAAGCTAAGGATGAATTCGTTGAAGCCGCAAGATTCATGATGGATGCAGGAGAGCATTATGAAGCAGTCGATCTCTTCGAAAAAGCAGGAAACATCTACGATGCAGCCCAAGAAGTATACAAATTCGAGCGGTTGACAAGTGCAAGAAATCAAGCATTAATGAGGGCAGCAGAAGCATATCTAAAACTGGAGGGCACACCTGAAGTAGTTGCTCCTCTGCTAGTGAAAGCAGGAGATATGTTTGCAGAGGTTAGGAGTCCTGTTAAAGCCAAGTGGGCGTTCAAGAGAGCTAATGAGCTTTTTGCAGAATTGGCCAAAATGGCAGCAGACTCCTCGGATGTTGAATCTGAAAAGACACACCTCAGGTATCAGGCCATGTGTCTGAAGAAATGGGGTAGTGATGAAGAAGCAGAAGAAATATACAATGATGTCATAAAGTACTTTCTAAACCAAGCAAAACAAGAGGAAGAACGGGATAACAAAGAGGCACAGGCACTCTCACTAGAATCAGTGGCTTCAGTTCTAAGTGAGGTTGGAAGAGAGAAAGAATCAAAGGAGCAACGCGAGAAGGCTGTTGAAATCTATGTGCAGCTTGCTGATGCAAACGCTTCGGCTGGAAGCCCGGAAGAAAGCTCCAGATTTTATGCTAAGGCTGCGGATTGTTCACGGAGTCTTGAAAACACGGAAAGAGAAGAATCATTTCATTGGATTGCTAGTGAGAAGGCTGAGGAAGCGGCAAAATACTATGAAGACCTCGACGTTCCTGAACTTGCCACAGTTTGGACAAGAACAGCTGGTCTTGAGGCTCTGCATATCGACCAGCAGAAGGTAAGAGAAAAAGCTACGGAGCTTCTCCAAAAGTCTGCGCAAGGATTCAAGAAAGCAGGAGAAAAGAAAGAAGCTTTCGAGGACCTGTTTACTGTTTATGAAACCATATTCATTTACACACGCAATGGAAACAAGAGGAAACTCAATCAGATAGTAAAAGAAATGGACGAGATAGCTAGGACGACAAGAGATGAAGGAATGCTCTGTACAACTGCTGTTCTACAGGCGGTTCAGAAGGACAAGTACATAGCTGCACTATTGGCATTGCAGGAGAGAGAGGATGAGGTGCTGGATAAACGAAACCGATTGAGAACTCTTATCAAACAAGGCGTTGAGAAATACGGGACGCTATAGATAGATTTGATAAGAGGCGACTGCAGTATTCTAGTAGTAGAGTAAAGGTGATTGAGATTGGGAACATTTCATTCCAATATCACATTAGGGACCAAGGGTAACTGCGAAATGATCGACATCACTAATAGAGTGGAAGAGATTGTCACCACGAGTGATTTTTCAACGGGCATATGTACGGTATTCTGTCCGGGCTCAACAGGAGCAATAACAACAATTGAGTACGAAGGAGGTCTCTTGAAAGATTTCCCTGAGGCGATGGAGAGAATCACACCTCAGGATGCCGTATATGAGCACCATTTGAGATGGAGAGATGGGAACGGACATTCGCATGTCAGAGCCTCGATTCTTGGACCTAGCCTTACGGTTCCTTTTGTTAACGGAAAACTTACTCTGGGAACTTGGCAACAAATAACATTCATTGATTTTGACAACAAATCTAGGCATAGAGTCATTGAAGTCCTTATTATTG
Source organism: uncultured archaeon (assembly GCA_964391265.1). Taxonomy (GTDB): domain Archaea; phylum Asgardarchaeota; class Thorarchaeia; order Thorarchaeales; family Thorarchaeaceae; genus MP5-2226. The sequence continues at coordinate 5,210 of CAYMLT010000131.1, read as the reverse complement.
GTGAGTAACTACCATAATTGTTCGTCAGGATTCAAATTCCAGGTCAGATTGCTCATTTGTGATGATGGTGTGGAGTCTCGAATCTTTAGGGCAAGATAATGAATTCGGAGTGCTCTTCGAAGTCTTTGAAGTTTATATGGGGTCGACCAATCAGCGGGGGAGTTTCTATAGCCAAATGAATCCATTAGATCTTTGATTGTGTCAATCTCGCGCTTAACTTGAGCCTTTACATCATCTATTTCCCGATCGATTGTGAGTGCCCTGCGATAGCCCATGATTCATATCCTCTCTATTAGAGGTATGAACTGAAAAGATAACGACGAGTATTACATTGGTATTACTCACTGGTCATTTAATCTTCCTTCGAGATGCGGAGTATCGTTTCATCTTGGTTCCGCACACTTCACATTCGACTGATTTTGTGCCTTTTTTCGTATTTCCACATGCGGGACATTTCATCATCCATTGAACATCGTGGGAAATCTTGCCCTTCAGATCAAGGATTTTTACACCAAGAAATCGTGCCACATTTAACACAGCCATATCAGTCGAAACAACAGTTACATCATCGCCCATTCGACTTCGTTTATAGGCGAGACCTAAGAGATCGATGTCCTGAATGGAAAGCACGGAAATATCGCCTGTTTCAGTTGCTGCTTTCTGGGCCTCTCGTATGCAGTGTTCTTGGGCATCTTCAATGGAGAGCCGATCGAGGGATATCAAAGTTTCAATTCTTTGGATGCTTGGCCGATTTCTTATTTCTTCAATAATAGAAGAAGGAGCGAGTAATCTCACATCAGGCTTCTTCTGAGCCCAGTTTGTCAATAAGGCGCCTGTATCAACAAGATAAATGTGCATTATCTCTTCACCTGTGTGCGGGGCACAAGACGCGTATTCAGTCGATGGTAATAATTGTCTGCCAGTCGAATGAATCGAGTTACACCTTCAGACTTTTTAATCCATACAACTTCACCGGCTTCAACATCATATTGGGTTTGCCCATCTACGGTTGCGAGCCCCGGAGCTTCTTCTTTAACCAACTCAAGTTCTATGTTGGCGTCGTCTGGAATAACAAGTGATTTGAGCTCAAACCTAGGCGGGCATACTGGTACAAAGATCAACCCATGGACATTCGGAGTAAGAATGGAACCTCCTGCAGCTAGTGCGTATGCAGAAGATCCAGTTGGAGTTGCAACCATGGTTCCATCTGCACGACCATAATCAACCTGAACTCCATCAACTCGCACATCGAAAGTCAACAGTCGTCCAGGAACCCGTGAGACAACATAAACCTCGTTCAGAGCATCCTCAAATCGCTTGGTTCCGACACCTGATGAAATGTTCACACTCCGTTCGATAACGCACTTGTTCTGTAGAATCTTCTTCAGGCTCGACAATGCATTTGCAGTACTACTCTCTGTCATGAAACCGACTGTTCCCTTGTTCACACAGAAGAGAGGAGTTTCTCTATTGGGGAGCTGTCCGAGTGTATATAGGATGGTTCCGTCACCGCCAATAGTGATAACGAAATCGGTATCCATATCGTGGATATCGATTACTTCGACTTTCTGGTGAACGTGGGGACAAGAACCTCGATCCCCAAGCACGTGGACATTCTTACCAACTAAGTAATCGACAAGAAGATTTGCAGTCTTTGTAATATCTTTTCGACCAGGCTTGCATACAAGTCCCACCGTTCTTTTCTCAGATAAGATTTGAGGGTTTGACTCAATCAATTCCAAGCACACCCATTCTCGCCAAGTCATGGTTCCCTTTTACTGTTGCTGTTTTCCATATAGATTCCACAGAAAGAAAAAGTATAATTGGATGCTCCAGATGGCAATATTAGATTGGTCTTAATGACCAAACAGCGCGGTGATAAAATGAGTATCAAGAAGGCGGTCGTAAAGGGCCTAAAACCGGGAAGTTACTTCGTAGTTGATGACGAACCCTGCCGAGTTATTAGTATTGAGAAGTCAAAACCTGGAAAGCACGGAGCGGCGAAAGCCAATATTATGGCCGTGGGTTTCTTTACAGGAAGAAAACGTAATGTTATCACCCAAGCCGACAAAATGGTCGATGTACCAATAATCGACAAGTTCAGTGCGACTGTAATTGCAGATCTTGGCGAGAGCTTTAGTCTGATGCATACTGAAACTTTTGAAACCTTTGAAGTCGAGAAAACAACTGACGAAGAAATAGCCAATAAAATTGAAATCAATTCCGAAGTCGAAGTCTGGAATGTTATGGGCAAAATGGTAATTGTACGGGTCAAATAGGCGCCGTTTTCGAAGTTCGTTCGCCTTCGAACTCATCATTTATACCTAGGAAAGTGATTTCTTCAAACACTGGAAGGGATGCGTGGATGGTAATAGTCGTTACGCCTGATGAGAATGATATCAAGATTATCGGTATGCTTCAAGAAAATGCAAGGAGTTCCCTAAGAGATATTGCGAAAGTTGTGAACATGAGCCCATCTTCTGTACGCAATAGAATCGAGAAGCTTGTTGAAAGAGGTCTCATCAAGCGGTTCACTATCGATGTTGATTATCGAAAAATGGGATATGACATACAAGTCATTGTCCTAATCACTTCTCGTCCGGGGTCATCTGAGGAGATTTATCATGCGCTACAATCACTCCCCGAGATTTCCAATGTGTATTGGACCTCTGGTCCTGCAAATTTTGTTTGCATTGTTAGAGTGCAAGATATGACTAGACTTTCTCAGTTTATGACAGGCCAACTCGAGAAGCTTGCGGGTGTAGAGAGAGTAGAGAGTATGTTCCTAATGCCTGAACCCGATAAAGAAAAGGATTGATTTTGACATTTATGGCGTCGTTAAGCAAATTGTAACGATTTTCCCGAAAACGAAATGAAAGATATGATTAGCTATCTTCTGCACGCAGTTTCTCAATGCTTCTCAACCGCATTTTTCCGCCATACCAACTCATCCATAGTCCATAGGTAATAATAGCAGATAGAAGAATGAGAATAAACGATGAGATGACTAAGGAATACATACTAAATTGAAATGAAATGATGACAATAAGAAAAAGGATTAGAAAGATGGGGAGCGTTCTGGGAAAATATCGAAAACGTTTCCAATTCAATGCCGCGGTGCATTTCAAAGAACAGGCAACTCCGCCACGTAATCTAGACGTAACTTTCGTTCCACACCAATTGCAAACTTCTTGATCCGCTGTACTCGGTTCACCAAACTGCCCATATCTAGGATATTTGCTATCTTCATCCGATTCCATACTAAGCAATCCTGTTTTCGGTCAGATATTTCTATGGGAATCCGTAAGTGGAATCTGAACTTGCTTTTAGAGGGAAGTGGTGCAGAGGGCGAGATTTGAACTCGCGATTCGGCCATAGATTGGAAAGCAATCAATGTACACCTACGTGACAGGGATCTGGTCGCTCATTGTAAGTTGCACAAACCTGAACATCAAGCTGTGCTTCCAGGAACGACACTGGACTTGTTATCTTGTACGTGAATTATGTTTCGAGCCGCATTCACATCGGCATGAAAGTGTTCATCGCACTTCTCACAGTAGAAGTACTCCCCACCCTTTCTTTCAGTTGTGGAGGTCTCATCTTCTACTCGTTTCCCTCTCTCCCCACAAATATGACAGGTCTGAGAGGTATATCGTGGGTTTACTGTCCATACTGAGTACTTGGAGTGTCCAAGGGACTCTCGCATATAACGAACGGTGTCGATGATTTTTCCCCACAGGTTCGAGCTCAGGTTGTACGACAGGTCCTTTGAACCTGCATGGGCTTGAAAGCTCCGTAGGTCCTCGAAGAACACTTTCTTTACGTCGTGTTCCTCACAGAACCAAACAGTCTTTGAAGCAACAACTCTGGAGATTTCACGGTCAAGACGACGAACCTTTCTCCACAGGGCGTTGATGTGTCTGTCTTTCTTCAAGACGTGCCCTGGATATGACTGTCCTGACCGCTTGCGTTCCCAGTTGTTCTTCTTTCGTGTGACTATGGATGTGAGCTGATAAGCATGTTTTCTAAGCTCCTCACGTTTCTCAACTAGATGGGTCACTGTGATGAGCGTATCGACGAAGGACCCGTTCTTCTCCACTGAGAGAGCGACAGGTGCCCTGAGACCCCTGTCCACTCCAGCCTTGGTAGTATATTTCTTCTTTCCGAAGACCTTCTTACTCACTTCTCCATTCGGCGAGTGGAAGGGAATCTGAAGGGTGACTCTGTGTCCTCTCAAGAGTAAGCGGGGAGGTGCGCACCTTCTGGATGCTTTGAGTTTCTTGACTTCAGCTTGAAGTCGAATGATCTCTTTAGGATTGCTGCCTTTTCTCTGTTTGAGTCGATTGAGTCTATGGGCATTGTGCTGGAACTGGATAGTGTTCATGAACTGTTGATGCATGTCCTCGAACTTAGCAGCTCGAAAATTCAACTGCTCCACCCGATGATTATCACCGTTCTGTCTTGCTTCAGCAGCCTTTCTTCTATCATGAGCAACAGCTCTTGGCAACCAGTCCAGAAATCGAAAGGAGAGGGTCTTGCTCTTGTAAGGAGAAGTTTCATGGTCTTTCCCATCAATCCCCGGAGGTAACTTGAGGTTAAGGAGAATCTCATTCTCTCGCTCCTCATCAAGACTAAACCAATACCCCTGACCAATACTATTCTCTGTTGAAGCCGAGAAGTCCAGACTGTAACTCTTTAGCTGAGGGGTCGTGAATGGATAACCGTTCTTCATCCATCCCTTCAAGAGTTTGGCCACTATCTTAGTGGCCCGATTACAGTCAGGGGATGTGCCCCGCGCGTAGGGGATGTGGTCTTCAGCAAGAAAGATACCTTCTTTCGCTGTCTGCTTCTCCACCCAATCTGGATTTTCATAGTTTCAAGAATGTGCTTGTCTATTGCAAGACGGATCTGCCTGAGTACACCCATGGCATAGTGATAACCTGACCCGTTGTTCTTCACAGCTTCACAGGAGTCCCGAACCTTTCGTATCAATGCAGAGGGAATACGCTTGCGACGAAGAAGAATTAGAGTATCATCAAGAGAACCATTTAGATATTCCAAGGCGGCACTAAACAGCTGGCGTCTAGAATAGTCGGCAAGGACCATCCTTCCAACCTGCTCAAGAGCATTCCTGTGAAGACGTTCAAATATCAACTTCTTGAACTCGTCATTGTGTTCATAGCAGAGATCACGTTCCTTCCTTAGAAGGT
>CAYMLT010000130.1:0-8311 GCA_964391265.1 uncultured archaeon | reverse complement strand
TACCAATAGGGTGAATGCTACAAATGGCACAAACTAGCTTTAACACAGACCTCTTTCGCTTAGTTGTCGAGGAGATAGCAGGCAAGGAAGGGGTTGATGTTGCGACAGTGCTAGTCAATGCCGATGAAACTACCGACGAGGAAATTGCAACAAAGACGGATTTGAAACTAAATATCGTCCGTCGCATTTTGTACAAGCTCCACGACAACCACCTTGCGTCTTACCGAAGGATTCGAGATACAAACACTGGCTGGTTTTTGTATTATTGGCAGATTGATCCAAAGAAAGCTCAAGCGTTGGTCAATCGTAAGAAACGAATGGTATTGAATCTGTTAGAGCAGAGGCTTGAGCATGAGAGCAGTAATGACCTATATGCCTGTTCGAAAGGAGATTCGTCACCAGTACCCTTTGAAGAGGCAATGAATCTGTCTTTTCGCTGTCCAACGTGTAATGACCCGCTTGAGTTTGTAGACAATAAGAGGGCAGTTTCATTTCTGAAGAAGCGTGTTGAAGAGTTAAAAGCTGATTTAGAGGCGACTTCTGCTAGCTGATAGCAAAATCGACACTTCAAAAACTACTTAGGACTACTTCAGGGTGAATTGAACGAGGTTTTTGATTGAAACGTATCACCCTTTTACCCCGAGTATATGGACAGTACCGGAATAGATTGTTGAGTATTGTTCAGTCTGAGGTCGAGGGGATGGTTGCTGAGTTGGACCTTGAACGGCTTGAGTTGGATGTCAATAAGACAGATCACATCATTGCGGCAGCATCTGGTCCTGATGCTGAATTTGTCATTAACTTACTTGCTCAGGAGTATGGAAAAAGTCCCGAGGCCCATGAGATAGTACCTGAGACTGCTTATTGGGGACAGCTGGTCGACGTTGGTAAAGTTGGCTATGGATTGTATACAGATATTGGTCTGCAGGAACCACGAATTGATGCGCTTGTTCCACTACACAATCTAAGAGAACAGATGGGTATGCAGGGTCATCCTCTCAGAAAAATAGCTAGGAGCCTTGTCCTTGTTGACAATCTACCAGTAGAGATTACAGTGACTGAGGTCAATTATGACACTAACCAGATTGGAGCGGAATTCTCACATGCTTTCTTGCAGAGGTTCAACAGTTGGATGAATGATGATCACGAACGTCTTCTTGTATTTGGCGCCAATCAACAGATGGTAGAATCGAATCTTAGAAGCTCGGGTCATGCTGAAGATATTTATGAAATTGAAAAGCTGGGTCACTTTGAATTTGCATTACAATGCAAACGTAGCACACATGCATCAGGGATACTTGCCGCAATTGGTCCGAAGTTACACGGAGTGCCAATGCACCTTTTCATACCCAATGAGATTCAGAGGGAACGCGTTGCCAAGGCTTGATATCTGGCTAGTAGAAGCAGGACATTTTTCATCACGACAGGCGGCAAAACGTGCAATAAAGGAAGGACTTGTCACCGTTAATGGAATAACGGCTAAACCTTCAAAGCAAATAACAGGGAATGAAGATGTTATTGTTTCCAGTTTAGCATCAGATTTACCACATGGTTATACAAAACTGAAACAGATTGATGATTTCCTTGGAGGAACTCTTGCAAGTGGCAATACTTTTGCACTTGACATTGGAAGTTCAGCTGGTGGATTTCTTTTCTATCTAGATGAAAAAGGAGCTAAATCTATTGGCATTGAGGTATCAATGACATTTGCTACAAAGTTACACAAGATTGTGGATGCTTCTAAGAATCTATCATTGATAGTAGGTGATGCCTTTACCATTGCACTTGAAGAGGTCTGTGATCTTGGCGAGCTGGATTTACTGCTAGTCGATGTCACGACTGAACCTAGAGGCACCCTTCAGCTAATCCGTCGATTTACTCCATTGTTAAAACAAGAGGGCAGACTAATTGCAGCCTTCAAATCAAAAATTGACGATGATGAAATAGAATCAATTAGAAAAGATATTCTGGCGACAGATTATGCAGATATTCATACTATCGTACTTGATTCATCACGCCAAGAGTTTCATTTGATTGCCATTCGCCAGTAAGTAAGTCTTTTATTGGATTTACTAAAACAAAGCGATAGGGCCGCTAGTCTAGCCCGGCTATGATGTCTCGCTTACACCGAGAATTCAGTTGAGCTTTGTGTTCGATTGCATCGAAGGTCGCTGGTTCAAATCCGGCGCGGCCCACCATGTCATAATTGTAATACAAAACCGTGGCAAGCATGTGACGAGGTTTTACGATTATTACAAGGGTCCTTTGCTAGGTCAATATATGCGGGAGTAGCCAAGCCAGGTCAAAGGCGGTGGACTTAAGATCGGATGAAATAGGGGTCATTCCTATAGGATATCCACTCTTGTAGGAGTTCGTGGGTTCGAATCCCACCTCCCGCACTTATGTCTTACAATAGCATGAAAGAGATATCCTTATTCTCTACTTGTTATATTGTTCAGTCGATTGCAATGACTCTCAAAGACCTTAAGTTTCCTGATGGTTTCCTATGGGGTACAGCCTCCTCCTCACATCAGAGTGAGGGAGGCAATTATAATGATTGGTCCGAATGGGAAAAAATTCCTGGTAATATCAAAGATGGCTCTGATGCAAGTATTGCATGTGATCACTACAATCGTTTCGAGGAAGACTTTGATCTCGCTAGGAAATTTGGTCATCAAGTACTACGATTTTCCATTGAATGGAGTCGAATAGAACCAAAACAAGGAAAATGGGATGAAAAGGAGATTGCACACTATCGTAGTGTTGTGAATGCATTACTTGAACGAGATATTCAACCAATGATGACACTACATCATTTTGCGAACCCAATCTGGTTCCGTGATTTAGGAGCTTGGCTAAATCCAGAAAGCCCAGAGATTTTTGGAAATTACGCTAAGAAGATTGCAGAATCATTTTCGGATTTTAACATAATATGGAATACAATCAATGAACCAATGGTCGTGGCTGCTATGGGATACCTCTATGGAGAATTCCCGCCACAGGAGAAGAGTTTCGGAAAATCACAGACTGTCACTCAACATATGCTAATGGCGCATGGGCATGCTGCAACTCAAATTCGGGAAGCTCATGACAACCAGGGAAAACCGCAACCACAAATAGCTCCTGTATTGAGTGTGACGTATTTCATGCCTCATAATCCAACTAATCTGGATGATGTAGAACTTGTATCTTACTTGGACGAAATCTACAATCATATGTGGATTCGAGGGGCTGTGACTGCAAGTGTTCCGGATTTGGAGGGAAACTCTGTACGCTTCAAGCCATTAGAGAACTCCGTCGATTTTATTGGTGTTAATTACTACAGTCGGATGGTTGCCTCATCTGAAATGGACTTTCTAGCCGGGGAGATGCCTCCGAAAGATCCAAATCTGCCAAGGTGCGATAGCCTTGATTGGGAGGTCTATCCAGAAGGATACTATCCTATCATCAAGTCGTACTGGGATAAGTACAGGAAACCGCTCTTCATGACCGAGAATGGCATTGGGACCACTGATGATGCCCTCAAACGGTCGTATATCTTGAAACACCTTCAGCAAGTGCATCGTGCAATCAATGATGGAATTGACATTCGTGGATATTTGATATGGACGTGGGTTACTAATTTTGAATGGGCAGAAGGCTTTGGTAGTGATTTTGGGCTAGTGAGAATGGAACCTGAAACATTGAATCGTATACCAAGAGAGAGTGCATACATGCTCAAGGATATTATTCAGAATAATGGATTAACTGAAGAACTCCAAGAGAAATACCTGAAATAGTACCTAAAGCTACATCCATAAATGCAGCAACGGCCGAGGAAAAGAGCAAGATGCCCCTCCAAGTTCTTCTGTCCTCAGTTGGTCTTGTCTTTGTCACAGAGTTTGGTGACAAGACCATGCTAACCGCAATGTGTTTTAGTGCACAGTATCGAAGACCTTGGATAGTACTTCTTGCTACAATGATTGCCCTTACAATTGCAACTTTCATTGCTGTTATCGTTGGAATAATTCTATCAACTGCTATTCCAGTGGATATGCTAGTCTATGTTTCAGGGTTCCTCTTTCTAGGACTCGGAATTTACACTCTAGCACGGAGTAATGGGGAGGAAGTTGATACGTGTGATACACCAAGCTCGTTTCTGAGCATGGTATCATTAGTTCTTTTTTCCGAATTGGGGGACAAGAGTCAGATTGCAATCTTGGCATTAGTAGTACAATCAGCATTCCCAGTTATGGTCTTCATAGGTGCAATTGTAGGATTTCTTCTATTGGATATACTTGCAGTCTTTGCTGGAAATCGTATCTCTGGAAAAGTTTCAATCAAACTTGTGAAACGAGTCGCAGGCCTGCTCTTTATTCTGTTCGGAATATTAGTGATATTTGGTATAATCTGAGCCCCCGAAGACTTTATGTCTGAGCCGGCAAGAACCCATTCGACGACACTAAGGTGTGATTATTGTGGGTCTAGACGGCTCGGGTTATAGTGGATTGGTTCTTGAGAAGCTCTCTTCCGCGGACATCAAAGTTGGTGACCGTGTGAAGATACATCACGATGGAAGGGACTATCAAGGCATCCTCATGCCGAGAAGTCAGGTAGGCGCTGACCCCTGTCATCTAGTACTGAAACTTGACAACGGTTACAATACTGGAATCAGAATTGACACAGCCACGGTTATTACAAAGAGCAAGTCATCAAGTGTGAAGAAGCCTAAAGCTATAGAAACTGTCCAAAAACTGAATCCATTACTCCCCACAGTACTGGTCATGAGCACGGGTGGTACAATTGCAAGCAGGGTAGACTACCGTACTGGCGCAGTTAACCCAGCACTTACTGCCCAGGATCTCTATGATTCGGTTCCTGAACTACAGGACTATGCAAATATCAATGCGCAGGTAGCAATGAGTATTCTCTCGGAAAACATTCGAACATCAGATTGGACAAGGATAGCTAAGAGTATTGCAAAAGAAATCAAGGAAGGTGAAACCGATGGTGTTGTCATTGCTCATGGTACAGATACTATGGGTTATACTGCCGCAGCTCTCTCGTTTGCTTTGCAGAACTTGCCTGTCCCAATTGCAATAGTTGGGTCACAGCGTTCTTCTGACCGACCATCTTCAGATGCGTCTCTGAATCTGATAGGTGCCACTAATCTTGTAGGAAAAGCAGATGTTGCGGAAGTAATGGTGGTAATGCATGCTCAGAGTGATGATAGTTACCTCTATGCCCACAGAGGCAGTCGTGTTCGTAAATTGCATACCAGCAGAAGAGATGCTTTCCAATCTATCAATAGTTATCCACTGTTTCGGATAGAAGAAAACGAAATCGAAGAATTGTCTGCGCCACTGCTTAGACGGGATCTTGAAAGAGAACTGAAAATAAGGCCCAAGTTCGAAGAGAATGTAGCTCTTGTTAAGACCTATCCTGGAATCAGTAGCGGGATAGTGGACTATTATGTTGATAACGGCTACAGGGGAATAGTCCTTGAGGGAACAGGTCTTGGTCATGTTCCCGACACACTTCAATCCTCGTTAAAGAATGCTATAGACTCTGGACTAGTTGTAGCGATGACAAGTCAATGCATACACGGTAGAGTCAATATGGATGTATATCGATCAGGAGTCGAACTTCTTGAGATAGGTGTTGTCCCTTGTCAAGATATGATATCTGAAACGGCACTAGTCAAATTGATGTGGCTTCTGGCTAATACGAAAACAACAGAACAAGCATCGACACTAATGTACACACCTCTTGCAGGAGAAATTGAGATGAGAAGTGAATATTCTCATTATGATGTGGAGGTGTATTGATATGACAGAGGAATCACGGTACGAGAATCTGGGTTTGATGGTGGGTCTTGAATTACACCAACAATTGGACACAGAACGAAAACTCTTCTGTCACTGCCCCACTTTGATTCGCGAAAGTGACCCTGATGGGAGATTCATTCGCCGTTTAAGACCTACAAGAAGTGAGATGGGAGAAGTAGACCCAGCCGCCTTGTTCGAGTTTCAAAAAAAGAAGAGATTTTGCTACGAATACTATAAGGACACTACCTGCCTTGTGGAAGCCGATGAAGAGCCTCCTCATGATTTGTGTGATGAAGCAATTGATATCTGTTTGACCATGGCAAATTTTCTTGACTCGAATCCCGTTGACGAAATCCATCCTATGAGAAAAATAGTAATTGATGGAAGCAATACAACTGGATTTCAGCGTACGGCAATTGTTTCACTTGGTGGAGAGGTGATAGTTGGCGAGAAGAAAATAGGAATTCAAACAATTGCCGCGGAAGAAGATGCTGCTCGAAAGATTGCGGATGATGACAAGAACAACATGCGAATCTATAGATTGGACCGTCTTGGAATTCCTCTAATCGAAATTGCTACTGCTCCAGATATTAGAACACCAGAAGAGGCCCAAGAAGTAGCATTCGCAATTGGAATGTTGTTGAGAGCGACTGGCAAAGTAAAACGTGGACAGGGAACTATTCGCCAAGATGTAAATGTATCAATCAAGGGAGGCGCCATCATGGAGATCAAAGGTCTTCAACAATTGGATATGCTGGCGGCTACAGTTGAATTTGAAGCACTCAGGCAGGAAGAGTTGCTGAAGATACGTGATGAATTGGTAGTAAGAGGGATTACTCCCAGTGATGTAAAGGAGCAAATCGTTGATGTTACCAAGATTTTCGATACGAGTGAGTCGAAGGTAATCAAGAATGCCATCAAGAGTGGCGGATTTGTCTATGGGGTGTGCCTACCTGGCTTTGCTGGTCTTGTCGGGCGTGAAGTTCAACCCGAGCGACGACTGGGTACTGAACTATCTGACTATGCAAAGTTCTGGGGAGGTGTCGGAGGTATATTTCATACAGATGAGCTCCCGAAATATGGAATCACAGAAGATGATGTCCAGAATTTGCGAAAGACCTTGAGAGCAAAACAGCAAGATGCAGTTGTGCTTGTTGCAGCGCCTAGAGAGAACTGTCAGAGCGCATTGAAAGCAGTTGTAAAAAGGGCTAGGGAAGCAGTCACTGGTGTACCTGCAGAAACACGGATGCCGCTCCCTGATGGCACATCGAAATATGCAAGACCAAGACCAGGTGCCCAGAGAATGTATCCTGAAACCGACGTTCGTCCTGTAAAGATTACGGCGAAACGACTAAAGAGAATCAAGAAAGGTATGCCAGAAACCCTTGAGAAGAAAGAAGAGAGATTCGTCAAAGAGCATGGACTAAGTAGCGATCTTGCATCTCAAATTGTAAGGTCATTGTATCTCGATTTGTATGAGTTCATTGTAGCAGAAATTAAAATTTCACCAACTCTTGTAGCAGTTACCCTTGAAAATACACTTGTTAGTCTCCATCGTGATGGAGTTGAAACAGGAAGAATAACAGACAAGCATTTTGAGGAGCTCTTTCGCGCTGTTGCGGACAATGAATTATCGACTCAAGCAATTCCTTCAGTTCTGGCACATTTGGCAGGTAATCCTACCTCCAGTATTGAGAGTGCATTGAAAGCTACTGGCCTCGGACTTGCTGATCAAGGTGAGATTGAGGAGATTATCAAAAATATCGTATCGGAACGAACTGATTTCATCCGTGAACAAGGTGATAGAGCCGTTGGTGGACTAATGGGAGTTGCAATGAAGGAACTCCGTGGCAAGGCTGATGGTAAGACTGTGAAAGATTTGCTTACCAAAGAAGTAAACAGAGTTCTTGGCCAGTAGAAATTCTGTTTCCCAAAGGTAAGTTTAATAGAGAAATCAAGGCGTGAAACTCTCGAATCCCGTGCCGCAGTGGCCTAGCCTGGTTAGGGCGCGAGACTCATAATCTGGTCGAGGTAACTCGGTCTAAACTATGGGGTCAAATGTCTCAAAGGCCCGAGATGAGAAATCTCGAAGTCGGGGGCTCGAATGGCTAAGTGATTACCATTTTGCCCGAGTGTCCCCTCTGCGGCACCACTATCTTTCTTTTAGCCTTAGTAACAAACAGATGACCATATAGAATTGGGTATCAAAAGGGAATCCTATGTCCACCTAATGGTATTTAGAAAAGGGAGAGAATCTGCAGTGTTTCTCCTAAAACATCACAAGATGGTGAGTGAAAATCAAAGAGAAGACCAGGAGTGAAAAGCTGGAATTTGATGAGTTGGGGTTATCAACGGGATAGTCTCAAGAAAGATAAAGGATATGGAGTTCTCTAAATGCTCCTTATATTGAAAATATGGTTGCTGCAATTTAAAGGCCCCCAATTTTCAAAAACGTTTGCCAGTTTTATGTATTCTTTCAGTTCGAAATCGTATTTTGTTTTCAT
>CAYMLT010000129.1:0-8330 GCA_964391265.1 uncultured archaeon | reverse complement strand
GGCGAATCCCTTCTCGTGAAGGAAATTGAGGATCTCCGAGGAATCTATCATCAAACTGGTAGACATCTATTCTTGTTTGAATCTAGTGAGCAGGTTGGATTCGGACTGAACATCTGAAGCGGACTTCCAAAGATGGACTTCTAAATGGTGAAAATTACATAGTCGCGAGGGGTATGAGAAAACAGAGCCCACGCGAAATGGTGACCAGGCAATCGTAGGATTGCTCCAGATACAGATATTTTAAAGAAAACTGGAAGAATATTGATTACTGGTGAGCTGGCAAGAGAATACGGATTCACCGATATGGATGGCACACGACCAGAACGATTTGTTATTACGGACCAATCCTATGGTGTACCACAAAGGGAGTAGGAGAAGTAGGCATTTCTGCTATGAGTGAAACCTGAGTAGAGATATTCCACTTCTTTAGTCAGGTACTAGGAATATTTGATCCCAGCGATTATAATGCACCCAATAATACCAGTTATGACAAAGATAATCACAATTGACGCAATTCCTATCTGAGAACTTGGCCAGTCAGTGCTAGAGGTTATTTCCCCCACAACCCAACTCAAGGTGGCTTCATCTCCCAGATTACATTTTGCAATGATATATAGATCGTCACCCTCATCTAGAAAAATCGTGAAAGTATCTGACATCCCGGTGGTTGACATCTGGCTGTCGTACGTCCTATTGAAAACTTGGTCGTCGTTTCGAAAAATGTCGATTTCCTCTATGTAATGTGTACTGTTGTCTTCAACGTTATGAGAAACTTGGACAGAAAGCACGTGTAGAATATAGCTATACTCAGCCGTTATCGATGATGGTGCATGAGCTTGAGCACAGATTGGCTGGAATGCTAGCATCAGGAAAAGCATTCCCCCGACAAAAAACAACATCTCTCTTTTCGACAATAAAAATCCCCGAATAGACTATTGGCTGCATTCTTATTTGTTCTTCTGTTTCTAGTTGGAACTAAATGGAACAGCAACTTGCCAAAGAATCCTAATCAAGAACTTATTCACGGATAGCTTATAACCGTACAATTTTGGTTGTATGCATGCCATCCAATCTTTCTGAAAAAGCAAGTATAATGATGCAAGAACAAAAGGGCTCATGCTCGCAAGCAATATTTTCAACATATGGTGAACACTGGGGCTTAGGAAAAGTTGATTCTGAAATAGGTATGAAGATAGCCTCCGCATTCAGTGGTGGGGTAGCTAGGAGAGGTCACATTTGTGGAGCATTGAGTGGTGCATTAATGGCACTTGGCTTAAAATTTGGAGATGATTATAACAAAGTCAACGAGATTTCAGTAAGACTTCTTGATGACTTCAAAACAATCAACGGGTCGATTATCTGCAGAGAGCTAATCAACCACGATTTGATCACAGCTGAGGACTTGAAGAAGGCATTCGATACGGGTGCTTTCAAAAACTGTTCGAAATTTGTTGAAGATGTATCTGTTATCCTGGATGAATATCTGTAAACGAAATTGTCTGAATGAGGGAGCACTTACTCCCTAATTCGCTTGTAATGGCTTTTTACCAGCATCTCGTTGAGAATTTGGGTTCTCTCATGTCTGAAACGCAAACTCCTGCTGAGATTGTCAAAAAGAGGAATACCATTTCCAAGAAGAACCGGGACTCTAGTTATTATTATCTCGTCAATTAGGTCGTCCTCGAGAAAACCCTGTATTGTGATTCCACCATCAATATACAAATTCTGATGCCCAAACTCCTTCAGCAGATCAACTACTTCCTTCGGACTACCCGAAATGATTTTGACATTGTTTTCCAACTTTTTTGGCACATTGTCCATGCTACTACTCAAAACGAAAACGGGCTTTTCATATGGCCAAACATCAAATGTTAGTGCTTTTTCGAAGGTCTTTCGCCCCATAACTAGTGCATCTATACCACTCATGAACTCAGCGAATCCAAAGTCGCTTTTCTCGGGATTTGGAATCTCGTTAAGCCAATCAAGATTACCCTCGCTTGTAGCGATATAGCCATCCAGACTAGTTGCAATGTAGATGTAGTTTACCATCGAAATCTCCTAAAGTAGCATCTATTGTTGGATGGATAAATTTCTCGATGTGCTACAAATTTGCAAAGATGTTGCAGGGATTTTTATACAATAATGATTTAAATGACCCTGAATCAGAGTGGGATCTTCTTCTTAGAGTTTCAAAGTGGCTTGTTGATGCTTCCTATGTTGAACCATCTGATTCAATGTTCAATCCAGATTTAGTTATGATTGGTATAGTTTCAATTGTTGGTGTGGTTGCTGTGGTGGCAGGTGCCATACTCTATCGAAGAATGAATCCAAACCAAAATGAATGATGATTTCTTAGTTACTCATTAAAAAATAACAATCAGCGACCATGGTTGACAAAATGGATAGAAACAAATTGCCATCCATGCGAACAGGAAACAGTAGAAGACGGTTGATCTAAGAGTATTCCGATCTGGATTCATGTAGACCCATGTGACCAAAACATGCTAATCTGATATTATGGGCGAATCTTGATAGTACCCCTTGAAAAGAAGAACGATAAGTGGAAGAAGGATGCAGATATCCAAGGCACTGAGTGGTAGGAGGAACCAAACTGCAACCAGTGATACTCCTGTAACAAGTAATGCCATCCAGAATCCTTTCTCTCGATTCAGTAAGATCCAGTATCCTGACAAGATCCGTGAGCCTGCAAAGAAGAAGAAAATAGGGATGAATATTACAGGCATTGTATTCATGAACATTCCAACTTCCGTCGTCACTGGAATAAACGCTTCAGAGAAGTTTGGAATCACCTGCATAGAAATCGTAGCCATAGCTACAACATCTGCCAGTTCGAAGAGCCCATAGAAAAGCTGCAGCATTCCTGCCCAGTACAACGATTTATTCTCTCTAATCTTTTCATCCACACGAATCATCTTCTGACCTCCTATTAGTTCCTTTTCCACTTGGGAAAACACTTTCAACTTCTTTCTCGGTATTCTTCTTGTGTTTCCTACATATGCTAGACAGGTTTCACGCTTCCATCTCTGTCATATAGCAGCTTCTTGTAGAGCTGACATTTATGTAATGTAATTGCTGGTGCCTATGTTCAACAATTACTTCTTATCTGTGAAGTTGTAGCGTGTTCATCTTATTAGTCCCATTGGTTGGCCAAATGGATAGAAGCAAATTGCCATCCATGCGAACAGGAGACAGTAGAAGACGGTTGAACCAAGAATATTCCGACCTGAATTCATATAGACCCATGTGACTAGAACTTGTTGGAAGATAACAAACAAAGTAACAGCTGTCAGAGCTAGCGCAATGAAACCAAGAGAAGCTGTTTGCCAACCAATCATCATGACAGGAATGAAAATCAGGATATCACTGAGAATAGCTATGATCACCATCATGAAGTACTCTTTGATTCTACCAGAGTGTTTTAGGCGTTCCTGAATGAAACCTCGCAGATAGAACTCTCTCAAGAAGAAGAATGGGAACAATAGGAATACGAGTGAGAAGATGACTCCGGTTTCTCTGGTAGTAGGCATTGAAGCGATGAAACTCCACTCATACATTGCAATTAAAGCACTGATACTAACTATCCCTGCAATGACCCCAAAGATGATTGACCTGAAGGGTGAGGTTGATATCATTTCTTTCATTCTTGTCCCTATGGCTTGTGGCTTCAATTTGCTATCAGTATAGGAAAAAAGCAAGGATGCAATTGCAACACCCGTGGCAAGTCCAACAACTTGGCCTGCAAAGACTGAGTTGAACAATGAGATAGGCAGAACATCTACGAAGACGTCTGAGAGTGGCAATAGGAGAACAAAGCCAATCAATGCTGCAAGCAAGTATCCAAATATCGGTTTGAGTGCTGATTTCTCATTCTCCTCGGATGTCAGAGGATATTTTTGCACTCCCTTGAAAATGTAGATTCCCAAGTATGCTACGAATACGAACAGAACCAGGAGCAATCCTGTGAGTGACAGGATGAGTGTAACAATAAGATATTGTGAGGTCAACTGAACATCCGTTGCAGGTGCTCCATTGAAAGCATACTCAAACCATTGAACTGCCTCATAGATAATTCCAGAATTTATCGGCTCCAAGAGATGCTCACCGTATGGGCTTACAACAACTTTTGTGGCATTTCCATCCTCAAAGTTACCGTAAAGCGTTCCAATCTCAGCGGCATCATTTCCTGTATAGGCCCTCAGAAAACTCAGTCCCTCTTCCTCAGTTATCCCTTGATCGTACAAGGCATAGGCAGCAAGAAGGTTTCGTATGCCAGTGATATTACTACTTGAAGAGAATGTAGAAAGAGCTCCAATGGCAACTGTCACATTGATTCTCGTTGGGTTTTGCAATGCAGTTAGCATAGAAGTGCCTCCACCCATTGAGTGACCAGCTAATCCTATTCTATCGACGAATCCGAGGTTCTCCAAATATTCTACTCCAGCTAGCATATCTAGGACAAGTCCATTGCTTCGACCAAAATCACTTAGATATCCCCCAGAAGAACCATGACCGCGAAAGTCAATGCTTACAACCACAAAGCCTCGTTTTACAAGCTCAATTGCCAATGCTTGCATGTATTGCTTGTTTTCACAGAATCCATGTCCAACTACAACACCCGGACAATCACTCGAAGTATCAACTGGTGTATAAACTAGCGATTGAATGAGCGTCCCATCTCCAGACTCAAGTGTATGATTTCTGATTGTATATGGATGTTCAACATCCGCATTGAATGTCAATGAGAAGGTAGCAACTACACCTACTGCTAGAATAACAAAACCGACAAGCAATGCCTTTGCTTTTCTGCTGGATTTTAATAGTTGGAGAGCATTCATAGTTCAACCCAACCAATCTCATTGATTTGGTGACTTATTTCTCTACCGAAACTAGTCGGGATGTTGAAGGTTTTTTATACAACCTTCGTCATTCTCGAAAACTATGAATTCTAAAGATTGTGTGATTTGTTTCTATTGTTCTGAATATGCCAAAGTGGTCAAGGATTATCCAGTGAATCCTGCATCTAATGACAAAGAAACATTTACTCCACGTTGTCATCTTCATTGGAAATTCGAATGTGACAAATGCGGGAAAATGAAACATTTCAATGGAAAAGCTTGGTGTTCCAATTGTAAGACGTTTACCTGCATCGAATGCTCGGCGTTTTCTTGTCTAGAATGTACAGAAGAAAAAATGGTCAAAAAGGAATTCCTGATTTATGACTACTGCTACAACATCCATTGTCACAAATGTGGAACACATAATCCCGCTTTAGATTTTGCAGAATATGATGGAACCCATCCATTCCAGATAGGCGGCCTTCAATTGGAAGAAACCATTACTCTATGGACTCCCAAATCTGAGAGTGTTATCAAGCCACAGGAATATCCTCATGGAGCATGGGGTTCTGAAAGATTTCTCTCTTGGGAAACGTCCTAATTTCGAACGAATTGAATCACTTGATGAATATACTCCAGAATCGGCGTGGAACGCTTTAGCTCCACTTTGGGTTGAGCACATGCGTAGTGGTGAAGAATATCACCACACATACAGGATTTTACCAGAAGTATATCGATTGCTTGATGTTCAGGAAAACGAAGAAATCCTAGATGTTGCATGTGGGGAGGGAACGGGTACAAGACATTATGCTAGATGTGGAGCAAGAGTAACTGGTATTGACATTTCAAAAATGCTAGATTATGCAATTGAACTGGAAGAAAAAGCGAAGTTGGGAATCAAGTATGTGAAACTGAATGCTGAGAAATTGACTGAGAAGTTCGGTCAAGCTTCTTTCGATAAAGTGGTCTGCAATATGGCATTGATGGATATTGCTGATTACAAAACTACAATAAAACAGATTTCCAGTGTTTTGAAAGAAAATGGAATTTTCGTATTCAGCATCTCACATCCTGCATTTTCTTGGCCGACATGTGCGAGCCTTCGAATTCCTGTTGATAGTCAGAGAAATGAAGATAGACTGAGAATCATCTTAGATTATTTTGATGAAAGACCGAATCTTACTCGGGATGTATATGACTTGCCACCCCTGCTTCACTTTCATTGGCCAATAAGCTCGTATCTCAATGAATTGGCAAAGTACAATCTGATACTTCGAGAGATGAGTGAACCAAAGCCATCTGAAGAATTGGTCAGAAAATTTCCAAGACATGCATATCTCGATGACGATATCTGGCTTGACTTTCTAATGGTGAAAGCAGTGAAGAAATCAGACCTTTAGCATTCATACAGGGGGAACAAAAAAAATGAATGAGGAACTAGAAGCCAAGATACGAAAAATCATTGAGGAAGAGAGTGCAGTCGAAGCAATAAGAGAATGGGATGAACAAATAGGAGGAATAGACCTCCCTCCATTCAATTATAGGTATGATCACGTCTTTGAAGCTGCTCAAATTGCGAAACATCTCGCTCGACGAACCTCAGCAAGCTATGATGTTGCAGTTCTAGGTGCATGGCTACACGATCTCGAGGGACCAAGAACCTGGAAGAACTATAACCATCACGAATTAGAAGCCAAGCGGGCTCGTGAGTACCTCCTGAAAGAAGGATTAGACCCTGACACTACTGAGCGAATATGTGATGCAATATTATCTCATATGTCTGATGAGCCTCTCAAAAATTTGGAGAATCAGATTGTATGGGATGCAGATCACATGACAAAGATTGGACTTACGGCAGCTGTTCGTGATATCATGAATAGTGTCAGATTTCATCCCAATCTAACCATGCATGGGATTCTGGGAAGATTACGGAAAAGGCAAGAAATGTCAAGAAAAATAGCCGACAGTATCTATACTGAACCTGGAAAAAAGATGGCTGACTCTCGCTATCAGAATCTATCCAACTTCATTGGTCTACTTGAGGGAGAATTGAATCTCGAATGAGATAAATAGATATCAAAGGTCCTAACTTGCTATTGGGTTGTGATTAGATGAATGGGGAACTTAGAGTTGCTACACCTGAAGATGCATCTGGTATCGTTGATCTGGTACGAATAGGAGTAAAAGAGAGAGCATTTCACTATCGAGAACCATCCGTAGAAGGATTCATTGAATTTGCGTTTAGTGATCCGCCAGAAGGATTCCATATCTTCGTTTATCAGGTCGAAACAGAAATCGCAGGATATGTAGACTCTATCGCTGGTAAGCGGGGTGTTGGAGAAGTATGGGGAATCTGTGTGAGACCTGAATATCGAAGGAAAGGAATCGGTGAGAAGTTATTCAACAAAGTAATGGAGACTTTCACTGAGAATGGATGCCACAAGGCAAGGCTGGAGGCATTTGCAGAAAACCAAGGTGCAATCGATTTCTACAAAAGGCAGAATTTCATTCAGGAAGGTTATCTTAAAGAAGACAAAGAAAAAAGAGATGCTGTCATAATGAGCAGGTTTCTTGAGTAATCTATCTGACTAGTGACCATACAAAGCCCTTCTTTTCATTTGAGAATCTCTTAGTAACTTCATTCTCAAGTTCCATTGCCTTCAGGGTTCTAGGAGCGCGATCTTTGCACTCATCAGAGTCCTTTGTAGCTTCGGCGATGATCTCTCTTGTTGTTGCTTCACCCAAATCTCTCAAGATTTTTACAATTCTGGTTTTGGAGTCGTCATCGTCGAAGGTGGTTGTTTTTGCCGTGTATATCAGAGCGATTGCAAGAGATATTTCTACAATGATGGCAAATGCCACACCTATGGTGGACAACCAGACAAGACTGGGAACGAAGAGACCGGCAAGACTTTGAAAAAGATAACCTATAGCCCCACCAATGACAAGTGAGACCCCCAAGATTCTGTTCAAGTATCCAGATTCAAAAACCAAGTAGCCAATGAGTATCAGATGGAGCGCATAGAGGAGTAAACCAAGTAGTAGCACTTGGAAGAAAAATGGTATTTCAGCTATCAGCAGAATCATACCAATAATGAGTATCAGAGCATCCAGCATCCTCAATTGCATGGCTCGATATGAGATGCCTTTGTTCACTGACGTTAGCACATTGTTCAGTGGAATACCATTTACTATACTAATGAATGACATAGGGATTAATGCAACGATGAGCAGGATGAAGAACAAAACATTGGTTTTCACATTCTGAATTGCGGCTAGCATGGTTTCTACTGGTGCGTAGAATATGGCGCCCAATGAAAAAAATATGAGGGAACCAATCAGTATTCTAAGTAACATGAAAACTCCTGCATTTCTGGCGCATTCCACTCTTTCCAAAGATTCAACAACAATCTCATGGATTATCCGTCCTTTGAACTCAAATCTATTACCGGGTCAATATCGGTAATCTTACCA
>CAYMLT010000128.1:0-8344 GCA_964391265.1 uncultured archaeon | reverse complement strand
CCCACACCTTTCACTTTTTGTAGGTCCTTCAGTTCGGCTGAGAAGACTCCCTCAAGGGTCCCAAATTCTGCAAGAATACTTCGCGATGTTACAGTATCAACTCCTGGGAATCCTGAGAGTATATACTCAAGTGTTTCTGCATCAGTACCTCTTGTTTCCCCTGAACGGGTTCGGAGAGGTCTCTTAGAACCAATCTGTTCCATATGTGCAAGACGATAGAGCATGTTGGCGGTCTCTTCTGCATTACGTGTCCAGAGTATTGGAATCTGAATTCGAATTGCAATTGATGCAAGTGCACCATAGATTGATGCAGGGTTGACCGCTCTGAGACCAATGATTTGTTCTCCTTCAATAATCAGAACTGGTCGACGATAGGCTGACTTGAGTGCACTAAGCTGAACGAATAACCGGCCATCAATGAGTGATTGTATGAAATCCCCTGATTCTTTCCTCTCCACACCAACATCCTCTGAGGCAATATAGTCACCAATCTCTAGGCTCTCCCCTGAAATAACGACATCAAGACGTGTGAGTTCTCTCGCAACAGCTGTGGGGAGCTCGCGTGAGTCTACTATCATCCTAATCTTATCATCTGGAGTGATCTTCGTGAAAGTGGTTTCTTCTCTCTCCCCTCCTTCTTCTCCGTCTTTCACGAATTGGTCCAAGCTTGTTTGCTTTTCATCGGACTCTTCTTCAGCCTCTTTCAAGGCAGATGGCATCTTCTTCATTTTTTGAATCACCGACCAATGGTAAAATTCGTCATGAGTTCCTTTAGCGACAAAAATCACAACTTTTCCGGGTGTATGACGACCTGTACGTCCCTTCCGCTGGATGTAAGGTACAACTGATGGCACACAATCATAGAACACAACAAGATTGCATTCAGGTATATCCAGTCCTTCTTCTCCGACCTGTGTGGCTACTAGGACATTAAACTCGTTGTTTCGGAATCCGTCAAGCACCTCGATTTGCTTCTTCTGGCTGAATCCCTTGTCTTTTCCTTTGGAACTCTGACCAACAAACCGACTGATTCGGACGTCTTCCAATTCTTCAAGAGTTTCTGAAACCTCTGCTGCAGTATCTCTGAATCTGGTGAATACAAGAATTCTTGAGTCTAGATCTACAGACAGTTGCTCTCCAATCAGTTCGACTAACGCGTCAGCTTTTGGATGGCGATATCCCTTTGTAACGAGTGCATGAAGCAAATTCTCAAACTGTGTAAACTCGGATCTAGAAACGAGGTCCTTTACACCCTTAGAACTCTTCTTGTTCCGTATCTCCTCATACATTCCCTGAATGTACCTGTGTGTTGGCGCAAGCCCCTGAGTTCCCACAAACTCAATCAAATGCACGATTCTCAAAGCCGCTGTTAGATTTCTAATCAAGTAGAAGAGTTTAGGAGGTGGCTGGGTATGAGACCCAATTTCCTTGCGGACCAGACTTTGCGTCTTCAATATCTCCTTCCTACTTAGTCTTCTACTACTAGGCATAGAAAATCCATATTCAGCAACAGGTGCAATATAATCTTCGAGAAGTGCGTACAACATGTCACGGAGAACCTCGATCTCCGATGGTAGTGTTATAAATCGAATATCATTCTCAACCGAAACTATATACTTTCGAACATCTGGACTCTGTTCCGTTCGAACCTCTACCCGGTTCAAACGAAGATTCTCTGAAACAGTCTTGATATGGTCTGATTCATGTCCTGGTGATGCAGTAAGTCCTAACGATAGAGGATTCTTTGCCTGCTTTTCATACAATTCTGCTACAAACGTATAGGCATAGTCACCGACACCTCGATGAGCCTCATCATAGACAATGAGTGAAACATCAGTCAAATCGTAGCTTCGTTGAATTAGGTCATTCTGCAGAGCCTGTGGTGTCATCGCGAAGACACGTGCAGCATTCCACATATCGCGCCGTTTCTCTGGGCCGTCGTGACCCGTAAGACAGACTACTTCATCATCTGGAAGGTTTAGGATTCTTCTGAGAAATCTTGCTTGTTGGTCGACGAGTGGACGAGAAGGAGCTAGGAATAGAACCTTTGACTTCGGATACTTGTGTAGTCTATTTGCAGCAACTAAACCAGCTATAATCGTCTTCCCAAGGCCTGTGCTTAGAACAATCAATGAACTGATTTCAGATGCAATGTTTGCAAGGTTGACCTGGTAGTCTCTATGGTCTACTGAATCCTTCTTTATCAGCGGCCATTGTACAGTATCCACCTTATTGTTCAATCTAGCTTCACACTACCGACTAACTTCTTACTATCAGGTGGTATTACACACTCTAAAAGGCTACTACATACCGGTAGATTTGGAGTAGCTTGAAATGCCTAGCAAAGACGATATGCCCAGTATTGAAGCAGAGCTTTATGAGCTCAGTATGCCCGGGAAGATTCTCGGTAAGGAAGTTCTTGATAATAGGGCACGCAGGATTGGTATTGTCAGAAGTATCAGAATCGCACTCCATCCAACACGATCCGAGCTGATTGTGAAGGGCGCCGAGGTGGAATTTCCGGTATCGTTCGAAAAGGTTGAAACTGTTGGTACTGTAGTACAGCTGAACTCGGTCGTTAATGACGCTGAGGAAATTGAGATCCATGATGTTATCCGTTTACAAAAAGAGGTCATGGATGATATTCGTAGCTACCTAGGTGGACGATGATTTAGCCTCTGGTTTCCTTCCAATGATTCATACGAAGGTGTTAATAGCAATAGATAATCAACCAGTGCTTCGGAGCTGTTCTCATGGACCTCACAGTCGAGAAGCTGGCAAAGATGATTGATCACACCGTGCTCAAAGCCGATACAAAACAGAGCAAGGTGAAAGAAATCTGTGAAGAAGCAATAACGTACGGATTTGTAGCAGTTTGTATCAACTCAATGCATGTAACCTATGCAGCTGAATTGCTCAAGAATTCTGATGTTAAGGTGTGTAGTGTAGTTGGATTTCCATTAGGTGCAATGGCTACTAAGTCCAAAGCCTTCGAAACAAAGGAAGCTGTAGCCAATGGGGCCCATGAGATTGACATGGTTATGAGCGTAGGCTCTCTGCGAGGTGGCGACCGTGATTATGTGCAGAACGATATTGAAGCTGTAGTTGCTGCTGCAGGTGATGCTCATGTCAAAGTGATTCTAGAAACTGGTTTGCTTATTCATGATCAAATTGTTGAAGCCTGTCTAATCTGTAAGGAGTCAGGAGCTCATTTTGTAAAAACCTCCACCGGGTTCGGGCCAATGGGAGCTACACCTGAACATGTACGACTAATGCGTGACACAGTTGGTCCAAAGATGGGTGTCAAAGCTGCAGGTGGCATTGGTAACTTCAAGGATGCATACAAAATGATCGAGGCTGGTGCGAATAGAATCGGAGCGAGTGCTGGCATTGCCATACTTGAGGATTTCAGGTGGGCACAATATAGTGATTCATGGATGAAACCTGACAAACCATGTTGGGACTGTCCAAGTCGTCATGCAAGTATGGCTAAGCAGCCAAAAGAAGTGTACCTATGGTACAAAGAACGTTGCGTGACATGCGAACACCGTGACCAGAACATATTCTATGATTAGGAGTTGACAAATAGTGACTGAAGATATTCAATCTCATGCTTATACTGATGCTGTGATTCTCCATGTATCATTGAATAATGGGGAAACTCAAAGAGAAACTATTCCAGAGGAACTCTTCAAAAATTATCTTGGTGGTCGTGGTCTTGGAGTTAAAATACTATATGACCGTCTGAAACCGGGCATCGACCCATTATCCCCAGAAAACTTGTTGATATTTGCGGTTGGTCCGAGTACCGCCACAACAATTCCAACAGCGGGACGATTCGCCGTTATTACAAAGTCACCTGCCACTGGTACGATATTCGATTCTAGCTGTGGAGGCTATTTTGGTGCACAACTTCGGCGCGCAGGCTATGCTGCAATTATCCTTGAAGGCAAATCTGACAAGCCTGTGTATCTCTGGATTGATGACGATAATGTAGAGATTCGAGATGCTTCTGCTGTATGGGGAAAGGATGTTGAAATAACCACAGATATGTTGTTAGACGCTACTCATGAAAAAGCTCAGGTTGCCTGTATAGGTCCCGCCGGAGAGCATCTTATCAATATGGCTGCAATTATGAATGATAAACACAGGGCTGCAGGAAGAGGCGGTGTTGGAGCAGTCATGGGCTCTAAGGGTGTGAAAGCCATCGTTGTCCGAGGTCAGAAGTCGGTCAAACCTCATGATAAGGAGCGACTCTCAGAAGCTGTGAAGAGGGCTCGCAAGCTCATCAAAAAGAATGGTGTAACGGACAAATCCTTGCCAGTATATGGTACTGCTGTATTAGTCAATATCGCAAATGAATACGGAATGCTTCCTACAAATAATTTTCAACTTGGAAATTTCAACGATGCTGACGGAGTATCAGGCGAGAAATTACTGGAACGTTTAGCTGTTCGAACCTACAATTGCTATGGCTGTCCAATCGGATGTGGACGCATAAGCAAAGCCTACGGAAAAGAAGTGGGAGGACCAGAATACGAGTCTCTCTGGGCGTTGGGTCCTCAATGCGGCATAAATGACCTAGAATGGATTGCAGAGGCAAACCATCGCTGCAATCTCATGGGGATTGATACAATCTCTGTAGGAAGTACAATTGGATGCGCAATGGAACTTGCTCAGAGGGGCCATCTCGAAACACATCTCCTGTTTGGAAGTACCGCTGGAATTCTTGAAATGATAGAAGATATTGCTCACAAGAGAGGACTTGGAGCTGATCTTAGTGAAGGTTCTAGACTATTGGCCGAAAAGTACGGCGCACCTGAACTAGCCATGCAGGTGAAAGGTCTAGAAATCCCGGCATATGATCCAAGAGCAGTACAGGGACATGCATTGGGCTATGCAACTTCTAATCGTGGAGGCTGTCATCTTCGTTCTTACCTGATTGGTCCTGAGATACTTGGTTCGCCCGTACTAATCGACCGTGACAAGACTGAAGGAAAGGCAGGCCTTGTGAAATTATACCAGGATCTTTCTGCTGCAATGGATTCGATGGCTGTATGTCGCTTTACAAATTTCGCTTGGTCGCCTGACGATTACGCAGAATTGCTTTCCGCGTCATCAGGTCTTGAGATGAACGGAAAAGACATTCTCGAACTTGGTGAACGTATTTACAATCTAGAGCGTTTATTCAATAACCGTGAAGGATTAACTTCTGCCGATGACCAATTGCCTCCAAGGTTCTCAAAACCCTTACCTGAGGGCAACTCACGAAATAGAGTTGCTCAGATTGATGTAATGCTTCCAGAATACTACAAGCTCAGGGGATGGGATAAAGATGGAAAACCCAGCAAAGAAACCCTCGAAAGACTTGGGATTGGCAGCTAGCGATACTTGCTAAAATTCGATTCGAATATGCATGATGGTGGCATCGGTAATAGAATAGGCGGTCAGCGAGATTTGAAGCCGCCTCAGCAGATTGGAAGGCTATTCATAGCCTAATCGTACATCGTTATCTTCAAGAATTTGTGTCACATTTTGCATTAGTGTTTCTTTTTCATCATCACTTATTCTAATACCTGTTAAATTTCTATCAACTTCCGATTCAAGTAGCTGGACTGAAAGTGATTGTGTTTTGACCACCTCTCTAGAAACACTGAACACAACCAATTCGCGTATATCATCAGAGTCTTCTTCATTTGCAAATATAGCATGAAGTTCCACCCGCGTTCCCCGATTTACTGTTTCATAAGAAACGCTAATGAATTTTAACGGGGCCCACCAGGAACAATTTGAACTTGAGGTATGGGAAGAACTGTGGAAACGCTCACTGTCGCTGATAGTGATACATCAGCATTAGAACAGGAGAAAGAGGCCAGGTCTGTAGGAGGGATTTCATCTCAATGATGACAGACAATGCTCTTGCTAATTTTTGCAAATCCTCATGGGATTTACGAAGATGTGGTGACACTGGCAAGAGAGGGGCGGAACACAGGAGTTTCTTGTTGATGTTCACTCACATCAGAAAAAAAAAAAATAGGTTATAGCGATACTTCAATATGGACATGCATAGGTGTGCCCTCAACCCAATGAACGGAGTCTGATCTAGCTGGCACCAAAATCACGTAGAAGGAGAACTTTCCGAAGAGGCCATGCTCCATACCTCACTAAGATACGCTTCTATTGGTGCGACTCTTGCAATGTACCAAGGATTGCGGAAACTGAATGTTCCGTCTGTGGTACAATGGCACGAGAGATCAAGATTTCACCCCCAGGAGACCCCTATCCTGCTATGGAGGGTCATATAGAACGTGCTGTAAGGACCATTGACGCGCAATTTGGTGAAGGAGTTGGCCGTCACCTCCTACCAGATGATAAGACGATAGTCATGAACAAGGTATCATCACTTGATGCTATGTATGAGATAATTGTTGATGGCCAGATGCTAGGCCGTCTTAGATTTGAGATACCCCTTCAAGACTACAAATTCATACTCTCTCTTGAAGGTGGCCGAAGGATTGGCGAAGTGAGTAGACAGAAGTGGGTTTCCATTCATGATGGGGTACTGAAATTCCTGAAAGAGGGTGCCAATCTACTATTGCCCGGCGTTGTGGGCTGTGACTCAGGAATTCAATTTGATGATCAAGTATGGGTTGTAGATTCCAATGGACTAGTAGTGGGTGTTGGAATAGCCAAGATGTCTGGTGAAGACATGGCAAAATCCGAGAAAGGACATGCAGTGAAAATACGCGAAGTATCTGGCCCTGAGAAACCGTATTTCAATGACAAAAGATCAACGTGGGATGATGTAGTAAAAGCGAATGAGCAAGACCTTCAGGAAATTGAAGAAGAAGCTTCTGGCTTCGTCAAACGGACAGTTGAGAAAATCAAGGCTCCTGCAGTTGTTGGGTTCAGCGGTGGAAAAGACTCGCTTGCAACATACCTCATTGTAGAGAAGACCCTCGGATACAGCCCTCCACTGTTCTTTCTGGATACTGGCTTAGAATTACCGGAAACTCTTCAGCACATCAAGGAATTTGCCGCAGAGAGAAACGTGAAAGTGATTAGTGATGCAGCTGGAGATCAATTTTGGGAATCAGTTGACGTGTTTGGCCCACCAGCAAGAGACTTTCGTTGGTGTTGCAAGGTTCTGAAACTTGGTCCAGCAGCAAAGACAATAGCAGATGAACTGGGAGGAAGTAGTCTTGCTTTCATGGGCCAACGCAAACTCGAATCATTTCAGCGTTCAATAGAGCCCCGTACCACTTCGAATCCTTGGGTGCCTGGTCAAACATCTGCAAATCCAATTCAAAATTGGAACGCGCTTGAGGTCTGGCTATACATTTTCAGAGAGAATGCACCTTTTAATCCCCTTTACAATGAAGGCTATCATCGCATGGGTTGCTATCTATGTCCATCTTCACCTCTTGCTGAGTTTGAGAGTCTGAAAAGGACTCATCCTGCTCTACATGATAGATGGGAACGGAAGTTGGATGAGTGGGCTCAGAAATATGGATATCCTGCCGAGTGGGCAAAGTTCGGGTTCTGGCGATGGAAAAAGCTTCCTTCTGGACAGATGCAGTTGATAGAAAATGAAGGTCTTGATATCAAGGCTGAGCGACCTGCTCCAGCAGAGGGTATGAAATTGGAAATTGTAAAAGGAGTCGCACCCTGTACTGCTGCAAGTTTCAGTTTAGAGGGCCAGTTTTCCAGTGGTGTGGATTTAGAGCGAGTTTCTGAACTCATGCCAATATTTGGCCCAACAAAGTGGTCAGAAGATTTGGGTGCACTTAGAACAAAGGCTGGATCTAACTCAATCATATTGTTTAGCTCGGGCTCACTTGTTATCCGAGGAGAGAATGAGAAACAGATTGAACACCTTGCACAAAAAGTGGAACGTGTGGTAACTCGTGCGCTACTCTGTCAAGCTTGTGGCTCCTGTATTCCACAGTGTGAGGAAGGAGCTCTCTATCTGAAGAACAACAAGATATCTGTTGATGAAAAGAAATGCATTAACTGTGTGAAATGTGATTATTGGCCTTGTCCAACTTATCTTGCCTGAATCGCCATTATATCACAAGCCTAGATATACACACCTTGTATTCTGACGTTTGAAACATGTCAAAAGAGTTAACTGTGTGTTGATTACGAGATGTAGTCAATCAATCAAACTCCATTGAATATCGGCGGTTTTGGATATGCTGAGTGCGATTTCATTCAAGATATACGAGATGCGGAAGTATCTACTTCTCACACTTGTTGTATCTATGATTGCAATCCCTATTGCAGATTCTTTGGTTATTCAACGCGACCGAAACCGCAACGAGATGTACGGAGAGGCATTCTG
>CAYMLT010000127.1:0-8368 GCA_964391265.1 uncultured archaeon | reverse complement strand
GGCATAACAATTCCTCTATCTATTGGCTTCACGCAAATCTACCCCCGATACCTCAGGACAACCTTAACATAATTTGACTGGTGCCTCCTCTCACACATTCAGTCACTGCTTTCTGCTGGCTATCCAGTCTAAGATATGTATAACTTTGACTTGAATCTAATCGTAGAACCTCCGGTTCCAGTTTTCGAACAAACAGATGATCAATAGAAAAATGGGAAGTGATATGGTTCTATAGTTGGAACGGAGCTCGTTTACCTTGGTTATAAATCCAGAATGCGTCTCTCTTGAGAGAACCAAGTAGAGTGATATCCGCATTTGCCGCGATTTGGATACCGAAATCTGTGGCGAAAGCAAATGAACCCATGAAAGGAATACCGCATCCAGCGGCTTTGCCAACTAACTCAGATGTTAATCGTCCTGTGACAAGCAGCATACATCGGTTCAAATCAGTGCCAAGGGAAGCTGTATGTCCAACTACCTTGTCAACTGCATTATGTCGTCCAATGTCCTCGATGATGGTCCCTGTCCCGCTTCCAATCTCTTGAATCAAAGCAGCATGAGTAGCGCCAGTTTCATCATGTATATGCTGACCACACTTTAGATTCTTGATAGATGTCCGGAGGTAGCCGAGATTGACGGGTAGGGTACTATTGATGCCAGAGGGCACTACACAGGGTATGATTTCTGGATTGGTTTTTGAAAGAAGGAAGGATGTAACAAAATCAGATTTGCGTTCAGAAGTGATAACACAACGGTCGCTTTTAATTTCAATAAAGGAGATATCTGAATGCCTCTTAATTATGCCACTAGTCAACAAATATCCCAGTGAGAGTTCCTCTTCATGCCCGGGACTGCATACGAAGGAAGTAAGATGCATATCTTCCAACCATAGTTCCATCAATGATTCAACAACAATTGTTTCCTCTGCTTCGGCTATTTCGCCATCAGCAAATCGTTGAAATGATGTTTTTCTTTTTGGCATCAATGTAATCACCTCAGGATTATCTAAGGAAAATTCACATCACGTGATATAAGGTATGACACTCCCATTAGTGAGGAAGCCATAGCCATACGCTTAAGTTGGGGGTTTAGCGCAGTGATGCTAATCTCAGGAAGGCGATTCCTTAATGCTAGAAACTCCAACAACAATGCCAAAGACCCATTTTCTTGTATTGGCTGTTGGATTTGGTACGTTTCTAGGAGCTCTGGATTCTTCTATTGTGAATGTGTCATTATTCACAATGTCAATTGCTCTATCAGTGGACATGAATGCGATTCAGTGGGTGATTCTTGCATATCTTCTAGTAATCACCGCGTTCATGCCACTTATGGGGAAGCTCGGTGATCGATTAGGTAAAACACGCATCTTTCAAGTGGGCATGATCATTTTCGTTATTGGATCTTTCTTCTGTGCGCTTTCTACTACGCTTCCCATTCTAGTAGCATCCCGGGTCTTTCAAGCAATAGGCGCAAGCATAATGTCTGCGAATGGGATGGCACTCATTACGTATTTCACAACTCCTCAGAACCGTGGTCGAGCAATAGGTTGGATTTCTGTCATTCTTGCAGCAGCTTTGGGTATTGGTCCTGTGTTGGGAGGCTTTCTTAGTGAATTCTATGGATGGCCAAGTATCTTTCTTGTTAATCTCCCAATGGGCGTAATTGGATATTTGCTTGTGCAAAAGTACATTCCTGAAACAAAAAAGGTGGAGGAAATCAAGTTCGACACCATCGGTGCAGCTCTTTTCTTTACGTTTCTATTTGTTTTGGTATACTATGTTTCAATCGCAACAACAGCAGAATTCGTTTTTGCTGCAACCCTGATATCAATCATAATAGTATCATTTGTAGGATTCATCCTAAGGGAAAATCGATTCACAAGTCCAGTAATACCGACTAAGGTTTTAGCCGATAGAAAAATATCGACAAGCATTTTCTCTGCTCTTTTTGCTTACATGGCACTTGTTCCAGTGACCTTCCTGCTTCCATTCTTCCTACAGGAGGCCTTGGGTTTTAGTCAATCAATGACAGGACTTTTCTTAATTGTCCACCCTCTTACAATATCTGTAACAGGACCTGTGGCGGGATTCATATCTGAAAGAGTGTTAGCGAAATATCAAACAGTTTTCGGATTGATTGTGGAGTTACTTGGCTTAGTTCTCCTTGCATTCGCTTTGCCAAATATCATGCTAATGGCAGCATCTGTGGTCGTTATCGGATTTGGCCTTTCACTCTTCACGGTAGCAAATGGTAATTTCATCATGACAAGTTCACCGAAACAATACATGGGTGTTGTAAGTGCCCTTGTTAACATATCACGAACGACAGGCTTCAGCGTAGGCACTGCCGCTGTCACTGCCACATTTGCACTCTTGTTGGTACTCTTCAATCCAAATGAATCGAGTTCAGGACCGGAATTCCTTCTTGCCTACCAAATGAGCTTGCAGTATGCGATATGGTTCTTCTGCGCATTTGTTGCTGTTGCAGTCATCATTTCAGCTTTTAGAGGATTGAATAAGGAAGAGGAAGACAGAGAAAATGGCGTGCTGACAGAAGGTCCTACAAACATATCTCCGTTCGAAAGCGATTCAACTAATCAGTAGTGGCATCAAAGCTCGCAATTGTCTGCAAGGAAGAGGACGCGGCTTCGGAAATCGGGATGGTCAATGGTTAGAACATTCATTCCGACCTCACTATCGAACATGAATTTCTCAGGGTTTTCTCGCAGCAAACTGACTAGCTCACCAATCTCATCAGAAGATAGTCTTCGGTCGCCATTAACATCAACTTCTCTCCAATCAATGACTTTTGGAGCAGGAACCTTTCCGCCCTCGTCATCAGCGGATTTATCTGAACGGGTTTCTAGCAGTTTTTCTGTAGCAGGTTGAATCACGTCAATGATTTGAGCATCGCTTAGATTAACACTATATACCGTTTGCAGATACTTCAACTTAGTAAAGAGAAAGACCCAAGGTGCCATTGTCCTTGCATTCTTTTCATCAATATTATCAAGCGGGTATGATGAAATCATTCGCATTAGCTCAGTCTGCGCAATAGGTCCAGATCTCTCAGGATTCAACGATTCCAGCCATCGAATTTCATCTATCAAGGAAGTGATTGCTTCCATTCTTTGACCAAGGCGAATCAATGCATTCATTGTTGGAGCGGTACCAATTGTAAATGCTGCATGATAGTCCGATAGATGCTCTGCACTTCGGGAAGAATCCTGAATCAATAAATGTGCTATAACCGATGTTATTCTTGAGAGTATGAAGAAACCGGCAAGAACAAGAAGCCGTATTCCTGCTAGCGCAAAATCAAATTGAATGATAATGGCCGAAGCCACTCCTAGACCTATTCGGACATAGAAATACAAATAGATAATATCAATAAAGAAAGAAGGCATCCTACTAAATATAGATACAAGCGAGTCCTTGTTCTTGATGTGTCCGATCTCATGTGCAATAATGGAACGGACCTCTTCTGCCGTAAGTAGGTCCATGATATTGCTATAGATCACAAGAATTGCACCAATAAAAGGCAAGCTAAACGTGAACGCATTGGGTAGCGGAGACTGCATGATATAGATTCGTTTCAATGATACTCCGGAATTAGCCGCGATTTCTTTCGACCAATTCACAATATCATCACGAGAGAATTTGGATGCATAAGGCTGCTCCTTATCGAAATTTGGATACACCTCTATCAATGATTTGCCACTGAGCATTCCTAGAGTGAAATGGTAGACGATTATGAGTTGGATGATAGTTATGGCCAAAAAAAGAGAGATGGAAATGAGTGGATTGTGTAGCGCGATGTTGAATCCAATTATCATTGGGGTCGATTCATCAAGAGTTAGTACGGATACAATAAAAATCTGCAATGCGTCAATTGCGAGAAAAGATATGAGTGCAATCCACTTACTTTTTTGAACATCTTCTACCTGTGGCATAGAATCAGCCTCCGAGGACTCATTCAGTCTGGTCTCTTTCTTAGGCTCTACTGCATTCACATAAACCTTAGCGAATGGTCTCAGACGCGATTAGTAGGCTTTATCTTCAAAACGCTTGATGTTAAGCCAGTGACATGGCTATGAAAAACGGAAAGGACCTAGCTGAGTATTGCGTTGATTTTGGACGTGGTCTCGGCGCGGGATATGCTGAAGCCCGATTCGTGAATCAAATCACAAGAGGCCTCGCTTACAGAAATGGAGCACCCGTTTCTGGGGGGATGGAACCTTCAGTTGGCATCGGTGTTCGTATTCTTGTAGATGGAAACATGGGGTTTGGTTCATTCGATAGACTAGAGAAGTCAGTGGCTGAAGAAACCATTACTGCAGCATATCGAATGGCAAAGGCATCAAAACGAAAGGAAAAGATTGACCTTGGAGAGCCAGTTTCAAACAAGGCAAAGTGGAGCGTCGATTTGAAGCAGAAAGTATCTGATGTTGATATTGATACGTTAATGGCAACAGCAGATGAGTTGAATGAGCAGATGAAGGACTTGTCCCAATATACCATGCTCCTGAATCCATCTGAAATCGAGAAATTCCTAGTAACAAGTGAAGGAACAGAGATTGAATCATACACATCTTACATTAGAATATTCACTCTTCTCACAGCTAAGAGCAAAACAGGCTCCGAGCAGCGAATGTTGGATATGACACAGTGTGGAGGTTGGGAACGTATCAAAGAAGGCAAGGTTGTTGAGAATCTTAGCGACGAGGTTACTCGTCTTAAGAAAATCGCAGAGAAAGCAGAAAGAATAGCGTATTTGATGGACCAGCCAATTGATATGATTGTAGGTCCCGAAGTGGCAGGAATAATCTCGCATGAAAATGTAGGTCATCCTTCTGAAGGGGACAGAATCAAAGGTAGAGAGGGAGCTCAAGCGGGTGAGAGTTTCTGGCGAGATCTCAAGATAGGAGAATCGCGGGTGGGGTCAGATGCAGTCACGGTGAGCGAAGATCCAACTATCCCAAACACTGGAGGCTTTTATGTTTATGACGACGAAGGTGTGAAATCTAGAAGGCGTCACCTTATCAAGAACGGAATAATAAATGAGCCTTTGTTAAATAGAGAGTTCGGAACCAAGTTTGGAATGAGTTCGAACGGCTCAGCGCGTTCTACAGGGTACAATCGAGAACCAATAATCAGAATGGCCAACACTTTCTTTGAAGCAGGGGATCAATCATTTGAGGAAATGGTACAGGATGTGAAGCTTGGCGTTTATATGCGTAGCTTCAACGAGTGGAACATCGACGACCGACGCTACCAGAGCAAGTACTCGGGTGCAGAGGCGTATCTGATAAAGGATGGAGAAATCACAGATACAATGGTTGCCAGGCCAGTTCTCGAAACCACAAGTGTTGGACTCCTCTCAGCTGTTGATGCGGTATCTGATGACATGAGATTAGAATTTCCTGCTACATGTGGGAAAGGTGACCCAATGCAAGGAGCACCTGTATACGCGGGTGGAGGAGATGTGCGATTTCGAGAGATAAGATTAGGAGGTGTTGGGTAATGACAGATTTTGATACATTGAAATCATTCGTAGATGCTGCGATTGATTACAGCAAGAATAAAATCGAAGGAATCATTGCGTGTGGAACCATTTCTTCTGGATCACAGATACGCTTCTCTCAGAATGCTATAGACATTGGTAAGAGATGGGAGAATCTCCAATTAGAGCTCTTCATGGTCATTGAAGGAACAAAGACGGGTTTCAGCGAGAGATCCGTAACCAGTATAGAAGAAGTGAAGCAAGCAGTCGACGACACTATCGCATTCTCGAAGAATCTTCCTGACTCAATGTTCTTTACAGGACTTGAGAATGGAGTTCATTCCTATCGAGACCTGAAAGGGGCCTACGATGACAAGATTGATGACTTTACTGAAATTGCCCCAGGATTCGTCAATGCTGCCATTGATGCGGCTGTTTCAGAGGGAGCCAAAAGAGTAGCAGGGGCTCTAAAGTTCTCGAAAGAACATAGTTTCTTCAAATCAAGCTATGGTCCCGAGGGAAGCTCGAAGTTGACGGAGTATGACATCAATGTTCGAGCATTTCAGGAAGAACTTGATTACTCTGGACAAGGACTGCATTGTGGAACAAAGCCTGCACAGGATGAGAAGCATATGGTAGCAGCGGGTACCCAAGCTGGCAAACTATCAAAACAGGCGGTTGGTGCAGAACAAGGAGAACCAGGCACATATGATATCATTATGAGTCCAACTGTTGGCGCCAATGTCTTAGGAAGCATTCCTGATGCTGCCAATCCCTTTTCCATACTGATCGGGGTTTCTCCGTTGGGAGACAAAATGGGGGAACAGATAGGTCCAGATTTTCTGAACGTTGCAGATAATCCTTGGATACCCAATGGTCTTGCTTGCAGCGCATATGATTTCGAAGGAACACCAACACAGCAGACAGAGATCATCAAAGATGGAGTCTTGCGGTCGCTGATTCACAACACGACGACAGCAAAGATGTATGAAACTTCTTCAACTGGAAATTCTCAGATGCTCGGTCTTGGCGAAGGGCTAAAGATGCTTCTTCCAAATTCATCCAATTTAGTTTTTGACAATGGCTCACATACTCTGGAAGAACTAAAGGAGAACTCAAAGCCAACTATTTATGTCACCAGCAATTGGTATTCGAGATACCAGAACTACCAATCCGGAGATTTCTCTACCATTCCTAGGGATGCTATGTTTCTCATCAAAAAGGGTGAAATGAAACCAATCAAGAATCTCCGAATAAGTGACAACACACTTCGTATGTTTGCTAACATCGATGCGGTTGGTAATGATAGAAAGCAGATCTATTGGTGGGAGGTTGAAACTCCAACGTTCATACCTTCTATGCGTGTCAAGGATTGCAGAATGACTGCCGCGACTCAATAGGACAAAAGTCAGGCACCCAAATGGTGCCTGAATCCTTCATTTTTCTAATTATAGCCGCCGCAACCAAATCTTGTTCTACTCGTTGTGGCAGCATTGATGAATAGTTCACCGACACCCTGACCTGTCTTTGCGCTAGTTTCAAAGAAATCTAGACACAAAACATCTGCTAACTGTTTTCCCTCTTGCGAACTTACTTCCATCTTTTCTTTGAGGTCACACTTGTTTCCGACCAATGCGCCACTAACAGGATTCTTTGCGGCTTCACAAAAACTCAATGCGAGATTTTCATACCAATCCACAATCTGGTCGAAGGTTTCTCGTTCAGTGCAATCATAGATGAGCATAACATGATGTGCCCCTTGATAGAATCTTGAACGCAACAAACTAAAGGATTCTTGACCACCCAAATCCACAATATTCATGACGACAGTTCCATCTGGAAAGTCCATATTTGCAGGGTTCATATTGACTCCGATTGTCGCTGTGTAAGTCTCAGTGAAAATATCTTCAAGGTAGCGTCGGACAAGTGAGCTCTTCCCTACATTACGAGGACCGATGACTAGTGCCTTATAGAGTTCCAAAGCCAACCTCTTTACCAACCTATCAACCATTAAAAGAAGTTAGTATTTTAGAGTATGCTAGACATTCAATTCCCGCAGTTTTTCATATAGCGGAATACTTAGAAGGCAAGCGGGAACGCAATCGCATTATGAAAGTTGACCTCGACGATATCAGAAATCGCACTTTGACTGTACGAGGATACATTGATGCCCTTGAAGACAAGGACAGAGATATCCTTTACGAGAAGTATGAAGAGTACAACCTTGACCAGCAAGTCGTCGACGAGTTGAAGGAAGAACTGAAGGACCTCTGTGTAGTGATTTTCAGTGCTGCATGGTGTGGAGATTGCAAAAACGCGATGCCAGTGATGCTCCATATCGAAGAGGAACTAGGTTTCGAAGTTATGGTATTTAGTGGAATCAAGACCGCACCCCTAGATCCTAACCGCAAGTGGGCAGTTCCACCCTCACCACCAGAAACCAATGAGTGGAAAGTGGGTGCTATACCATGGTTTGTCTTCTTCACGAAGGAAGGCGAGAAAGTAGCCATTCTTATTGAAAAACCCAAGGTTAAAGACACATTAGAAGCAGAAATCCTTCACATACTCAAGAATAAATAGCTCTATGTATAGAGAAGTATAGCAAGTTGGAGGAATATATAGTGGAGATTCCAGTACTCACGAATTTTATTGAAGGACTTAAACTGTTCTTTGCGTCTAGAAGATTGAAATGGATTACGTTGATTTTCTTCATTGGAGCCATCTCAATTTACCTTCTTGAACGAATTGTGGCAACGTGGTTCCCAGGAGCCGGAGCATTACTTACGCTAGTTGGTGCGATATTCCCATTCTTCTTCATGGTGACAACATTTGTTGCCTTGCTAGGATTCCAGCGGTTTGTTGCAAG
>CAYMLT010000126.1:0-8494 GCA_964391265.1 uncultured archaeon | reverse complement strand
GAGTTAGATCCTCTCCAGCAAGTTCAGGCATGGGTTCGGTTTCCTGTTGTTGTCTTATCCTAATCATTGATATCCAACCCAGAGGAATGATGCTGGAGTGTACAGGACGTCTCGGTCCAACGATTACATAATCCTCGCCCACATAGATTACACGTACACCATGTGTTTCTTCTACCATCTCTGGTTTGTGGTCGATGTTTCCAAATGCATTGGCACAGAGGTAAATGTCAATGATATGCTCTGAATCCGCCAAGAATTTCAACATCTGATGCCAGTCTTTCCCGTACTGTAGCGCGCCTGTGGTGGTTTCCAATGGTAGTGCCTCCAGAGGAGTTTTCCTCTAGGAATTAGTTCTCATGAACATATATAGGGCGAACGAAAGAGGGAATACTTTCCAATTCATTCCATATCTGGCAAGATTTGCCTGGTTATGATATCTACTCTCTATCATGCAGTTGATGCCTAATCCAATCAGCAGGTGCTCGAATCACCAAGCGGGGTCCTGAGAATCGCATTACCTTCCTAATATTCTCTCGCATTTCGGGCTTGTAACAATGTGTTTCACACTTTCTACAGGTAGGCTTGCCTTCTCCATAACGACAGTGGTCTAAACGATGATGCGAATATTCTTTCAAGCTTGCACATTCATCACAGAGGATACCTTGCTGGGAATTATGTTTCTTTTCACAATAGATACCAATCATCTTAGAAACAACAATTTTTTCCTTTGTGATTTTTAGACCATCACTTGAGCCGCTTTCTTCGTTCATAAGTGCCAACTTCATAGACGTATATCGCCATTTAATGATATGAGAATATGAACCCAGCTCTATGTACATGATAGAAGAAGTGGTAAGCGCAAGTAAGGCGTCAATTGGGTGTGGTAGTGATCAACGTAAATCCAACGCCAATCAAATTACCTCGACTATCCCTGCTCGCTGCTCACCAAGTATAGTATAGTATAATATTGTACTAAAGGGTTTTTGCCCTAGTAGCTGTCCCACACAGTAAGCATTAAAGCACCTTCTCACTCGGCGAAATTTGTCTTTCGAGGCCGATTCAAAATGGGATACTACTGTACGATGATTCATGGTCCATGCAGAGGAAAGCAATGCGATTTTTGGGCCAGAACAAAAATCAAGAAGGCATCAATCGAAGACCTAGTTTCCGGTTTCAAAGACAGTGTCAAAGAATGTGAAGCTGGTGTTCCTCTGAACAAAGCCCTTGATCAGTTTTGGGCTGGTTTTGGAATAAAAAGTAAAACGAATTTATGTAGAGAAGAACCTGCGCTTTGCGAAAAGATGCAGGAAGTAGAACGAAGAGTTGCAGATTGATTCCTCTACTCTGTTTTTTAGAATAGAGAGTAGCCCTTGTGAAGGACTACCTCTTCCTGCTCGATTTTACTTATCTACTGGAACTGCTAACATTGTTCCTCGGTTGATTAGCCATTGAGGGTCCACAGCTCTCTTGACCGCCTGCATTTCCTCAATGCCTTTTTCGCCGTACATCACTTCTAGGAACGCTCTTTTCAGCTTTCCAATACCGTGTTCCGCAGCAACTGTTCCTCCAATCTCGACAGCTCGTTTGGCAAAGGTCATGTAATTCTCCATGCCTTGGTCCACCTCTTCATTATTTCGAGGTAGCATATTGCAGTGAAGATGGTTGTTACCAATATGTCCAAAAATAACATACTCCATACCTTGAGAGTCGAGCACTTCCCGGTAATATTTGAGGTAATCTCTGAGAGCCTCATCTGGCACTGCCATATCCGTTCCAATTTTGTGGACTTTATGATACTCAGCTTTACGTTGTGCTATCAATCCATTCACCGTTTCTGGTACAAAATGACGTACTGTCTTCATCTTAGCAAGCTCAGCACGGTCAAGTCCTGCCCAGCTGGATTCAGAAGAACTATTGTACTTGTTGAGGATCATCTCCAGTCCCATCACCTTATCTTCCATGTTCTCATCCGTGTATTCGAATTCAAAGAACACAATGGCTTTGGTTTGGCCAGTTAGTGCCGGAATTTTAATGCCAGCGGAAGCCGCCTTTTCTTTAATCATCTCTATTGCATTTGGACCGAAGTACTCTAGAAAGTCCATTTTCACCGGTGTATCTGGGGCACGTATGTCATAGACAAAACTCACCGCATCATCTTCACTTGGGAAGAATGCCATTACTGTCATGATATTTTCAGGAAGCGTGACCAGTCCAAGCTCAACCATTGTGATTACTCCAAGGATGCCCTCTGAACCAACGAACAAATCAATAAGGTCCATGTCATGTTTTGCAAACAGACCTGCGGCGTTCTTTGTATTCGGCATTGTGTAGGTTGGAATCCTTATCTCAGTCACAGATCCATCAGACTGCTCAATCTCGAACTTGCCATTTTCTGCTGTGTACTCGCCACGTTTAATGTCAAGAATATCTCCATTTGACAGAATTACACGAAGTCGGTAGACCCACGGCCGAGTTGCTCCATACTTGAAGGTCCTTGCTCCTGAAGCATTGCACGCAGTAATTCCACCAATCCATGCACTCATCTCAGTAGGGTCGACAGGAAATATGAAGTCTGTTTTCTCTGCAAGGAATTTATTCAGTGCATCTTCTTCATCTTCAGAACCCTTGCCTTTAATCGAATCCAATTTCTTACTCAGAACAGCATGAACGAGGTCCTCTAAAAGCACGCCTGCTTCTGTTGCAATTGAATAACGATTTTCTTTTTCATCAAACTGCATATAGAGAAGCTGATTCATCTTCTCAAGATTCAGAGTTAGGCCACCCATAGGAACCGCTGCGCCGGTGAGTCCCGTGCGACCACCCTGAATAGTAACGGGTTCTCCCTTCTCATAAGCTTCCTTCATTATTGCAGAAATCTGCTCTTCAGTTGTTGGAAATACGATTCTCTCTGTCTGGCCATCAAAAGAGTGGCTTTCATCGTCCAGATACAGAGCATAAGTGTCTGTAATGTCCGCCTGATCTGAAACAACCTTCATGTCCGAAAGGTTTGCTTTACTGGGGGCTATTGCTTTAATCCGGTTGGTCATCTTGTATCGCACCCTCGGGGTATTAGTACGCGATATGCAGTTCGCAATATCAAAGTTGGTATTTGGTAGCTTGGATTCTAAATACTATACAAATCCAAACCAATCGGATTAAAAATATACGGAGTGCGTTTCAAATAGTGTAAAGGAGGAAGCCTGTTGCGTATAGCTGCTATATCTGACCTTCATATTCGCTCAGATGGTACTGATGATGGATTTCTGGAAGCAATTCGACAACGCCTTGAAGACATCTCCCCAGAAGTCTTTGTAATTGCTGGGGACGTATCTGATAGACTCGATGTGATTAAGGAAACCCTCTCGGTACTCAAATTATCAAATACAATCAGTCTCTATGTAGCTGGTAACCACGATATCTGGTTTGAGAAGGATAAAGGTATTAGTTCTCTTGAAAAATACTCACAGCTGATTGGGGCTGTTTGCAGGGACACAGGCTATCATTATCTCCCTGACTCACCATATATCAAAGATGATTATGCTTTTGTTGGCAGCCTTGGATGGTATGATTACTCTTTTCGACGAAAGGAACTGAACATTCCTGAGGAGAGTTATATTGAGAAAGAATGGCAGGGATCATATTGGAGAGATTACTATGCCGTCGATTGGGAATATACTGACATTGAGTTTACAGAACTCCTCAATAGCAAACTGCAATATGATTTGAGTACGCTCCCCAAGAATGTAGATTCTATCATCTACGTATCACATCACTTGCCCTTTCGTGCTCTCACACTCTACAAGGATTCGCTACCTTGGGATTTCTTCTCTGCGTTTATGGGTGCAGAGAGTACAGGGGAGATCCTTATCAAAGATGGACGAGTGAAATTATCGATTTCAGGCCACAGTCATATTCGCAATCAAATATCCATAGATGGGTTGGTGGCATGTACGGTACCAATAGGATATGGTCGTCCATCAAATGGCGATTTCATCTCACTCGCAAATGATGGAATTGCAGAGCTAGAGGTGGCTAGTGGAGAATGTATAATTCACCATTTTGTTGAAGGAGATATTTGTGAAAGCCTTCCTTACACCTTCTGAATCAGATTCTGGCGACACATTAATGAGTTGGTCTGCCGTTCTTACAACATTGTC
Organism: uncultured archaeon; assembly: GCA_964391265.1. Classification (GTDB taxonomy): domain Archaea; phylum Asgardarchaeota; class Thorarchaeia; order Thorarchaeales; family Thorarchaeaceae; genus MP5-2226. The sequence goes on along the minus strand of CAYMLT010000126.1, from coordinate 4,337 downwards.
TTCTTTCGAATACGCGAAGACCCATGAAACCACATTATGGTGAGATTACAGAATGGTGACACTCTTTGGGTATGCTGTCTTGGCTGTGTTCATAGGTGCCTATATCATAATTTCCTCCGAGAAGATAAATCGGACAGGAATGGCCCTTCTTGGAATGGGAATTGTAGGGTTTGTATTCTGGGGGTTCTATACGCTCTGGAATCTTGGATTCTATTCTGACCCTGCCTTCACTAATCCCACGAATCCAGAATTATGGATTCATGGCCCATTTGAGGCTCTAATAAGGTCAATAGAATGGTCAACTATTCTCTTCGTTACCAGTATGATGATTATTGTGGCTGTTGCTGGCGCATCAGGAATGTTTCAGTATCTTGCCCTTAGACTTGCAAAACCTTCAGAAGGAGATGCCCGCCTATTATACATCACCTTTCTCTTGTTTGTATTCGGTATCAGCTTATTCTTCGATACTGTTTCAACTATGCTTATCATGTGTCCGCTCACAGTTGAGGTATGCAGAGCTCTTGATATAGATTTCAAACCGTTCCTAATTTCAGAAGCAATTGTGAGTAATTTCTCATCAATACCGTCCATAGTTGGAGCTGTTCCAAATCTCGTAATTGCTAATGCGATTCCAGATAGCTTGAATGCTGGATTTCTCTTCATTGTCTTTATGCCACTGTCTGCACTCTTATTCATTGTGAGTCTTCCAATATTTCTGAAGTGGTTTGATAGTTCCTTTCGTGAAAGTGACCCTCATAGAGTAGATGCCCTTCTCAATATACATCCCGAATACATGATAAAATCGAGAAGAGACTTTTACATTTCGGTGCTAGCAATTGCTATGCTTATCATTGGATTCACTTTCGGACAATCGTTTGGCCTTGCCCCCGCAATGTTTGCTTTGGCAATTGGTGGTTTTATGTTGATACTTTCGCATGATCGTGCCGTTGAATACCTTACCAAGGTAGGTTGGGACACAGTTTTCTTTCTTGTTGGATTGTTTGGCCTTGTTGTGGCATTAGATATCACTGGTCTTATCGATGAGCTTGCTGATGCGATTGGCGTTCTCCTAGGTGGAAATGCTGTATTTGCTATCATTTTCATGGTCTGGATACCAGCAATGCTGTCTGCGTTCCTAGATAACCTTCCAGTATCGATTGTGCTAGCACCGATAGCACAGGATTTTGCCTCTCTCAGCCCTGTGCTTCCTCTCGCACTTGTCCTTGCAGTCAATATTGGTGGCTACATCTTCACTCCACTTGGCAGTCCCGCGAATATGGTTGCCATTGGTTTTTCTGAGAAAGAACATGATGCAATACCCTTCATAGATTTCATTAAGATTGGAACTCTTCTAGGAATTATCCATTTAGCTATTGGCACTGGATGGCTGTTGCTGGCGAGTATTCTTATAACCGTCGAGATAGGTGTTCTCTTGCTATTCCCACTTGGCATCATTCCATTTGTGATTGGAATATATTTCATCTATTTCAAATCATCCAAAAAACATTGAAACAGGTATCATTATTGGGTGGTTTACGTTCTCATACATCAACTAGAATGAATACGGGGAGGATACAAAAAGTTGCAGCTGGCCAGCGGTATTGATTTGGTAAGCGGATTGGTTCTAGTCGTCTTTATAGCTACTTACATTGCGATATCAAGTGAGAAAGTCAATCGCACTGCCACCTCCCTTCTGGGAATGGGACTTGTTGGAGTAATCTTATGGGCAGCTGGAACAGGCTCCTTTTCCTCAATTGTAGCACATATCGAATGGAATATTGTGCTCTTTGTAACGTCAATGATGATCATTGTTACAATTGCTTCGGGAACGGGCATGTTCCAATTTCTGGCAATTGAATTAACTAGACCAACTCACGCAAACACACGTCAGTTGTATATTGCTTTTTTGTCCTTTGTGTACGTTATCTCTTTGGCTCTTGATACCACGTCTACAATGCTAATAATGGCACCCCTGACAATTGAATTGTGCAAAAGCTTGGAGATAGATTTCAGGCCATTTTTAATTTCAGAAGCAGTTGTATGCAATTTTGCTTCCATTCCTTCGATAGTAGGTGCGGTTCCAAACCTTGTGATTGCAGAAGAAACTGCTCTGGACCCAGGTCTTCTTTTCATTACATTGATGCCGCTCTCCCTCATTCTATTTCTAGTTTCAATTCCTATTCTCTTGCGATACTTTGAGGTATTTCTCGGTACGAGTCAACAGGATGCCGTTGATGAGATTCTCCTAGTTAACTCCCGTTTTATGATTCGCTCTCAGAAGGATTTCTATGCGTCAATAGTAGCCCTATTTGTGCTTGTACTTGTATTTACGTTTGGCCATCAATTTGGGTTTGAAACTTCTATGATTGCAATTCTTGTTGCATCGATACTGCTAATCGGATCACGAGAGAAGGTTGATGATATTTTGCAGCGCGTAAATTGGGGGACTATTTTCTTTCTAGTTGGTTTATTTGGTCTGGTCGCAGCACTCGATTTGACCGGCATAATCGATTTCATAGCAGTTGTGGTTGGTGATTTGATAGGTGATAACGAGATAGTTGCATTAGTATTCATGATTTGGATTCCTGGGGTGTTATCTGCAGTTATAGATAATATTCCGATTTCTGCTGTTGTGGCACCAATTGCTATTCAATTCGCCTGGATCTCTCCATTGCTTCCTATTGCTTTGATTGTTGGAGTAAATATCGGTGGATTTCTTCTTCCTATAGGCTGTCCAGCTAATATTCTTGCAATGGCGTTTGCTGAAAAAGAACAAAAGACTATCAGTATGAGGGAGTTTGCCAAGATAGCAACTCCATTGGCTCTTCTAATGCTAGCAATTTCGACGGGATGGTTCATACTGATCTCTTGGATATCGCACTTACTCTAAATGGGGCATCCGTTCTTGGCCTTAGCCGCCGGGAGGACGAACAAGAACAGGACCGGACGCCATTTTGCGCACTATGAATAATGCAGCTCATACCAATAGTTTTCTTTCCTTTTGAAAGTTATGAAGAGTATCCTATTTATTAAACACTTGTTTTATGATTGGTCATGAGGCAAGAAACTATCAAAAGGCACATGAGTCGAAAAGAACATATGCGAGGATAATGAATTGCCAAAACGCGCCCGATGCCCAAATTGTGATCGTCTGTTTGATAGGAGAGTGCTAGATGATCACATTGTGAAATGCAGGACTCGTGAATCAATAAAGGCAGTTCATCCTCTCCGCGAACGGACCACTCTAGTTGTTGATGGCAATAATGTCGCATATCATCTCTCACATGATGGAGTACCCAGAGTCGCGAATCTTATGAATGCAAACCGAAGCTTGATAGCTTCCGGTTTCAAACCCTTCATTGTTGTATCTGCCGCGCTCAAGCACAAAATCGATAAACCAAATGTGCTACATGATATTGAGAATCTAATAGAGGCAACGCGCGGCACAAATGATGACCTTCTCATAATACAAGAAGCGCACCAGAGAAATGCCGACATCGTCAGCAATGATAGGTTCCTCAATTGGCAAAAGAGATATCCTTGGGTGGTTTCACGATTACGACAATATCGCTTGACGCCTTCTGGTCTTATCCTTTCCTAACACAATTGTTTTAATGCTATGTGGCGTTGCGACGCTGAATTTTACCACGGCAAGGTGATCTATGATGAAAGCAAAAGAGCTAAGAAAGAAGTACTTGGAGTTTTTCAAAGTGAAGGAGCATGCAGTTATCGCATCCGCCTCGCTTATGCCAGAGAATGATCCAACTGTACTCTTCACCTCTGCCGGAATGCACCCCCTCGTTCCGTTTCTATTAGGTGAACTACATCCTGAGGGAAATCGTCTTACAAATTGCCAGAAATGCTTGAGAACAACAGACATTGACGAAGTGGGCGATAACACGCATAACACCTTCTTTGAGATGCTTGGTAACTGGAGTCTTAACGACTACTGGAAGAAAGAGGCAATCACTTGGAGTTACGAGTTTTTAACATCTAAGAAATGGCTAGGGTTTGATCCCGACAAACTCTCCGTGACGGTATTTGCAGGAGATGAAGATGCAGAACGTGATGTTGAATCTGCAGAAATATGGGAGAACGTAGGTATCCCAAAAGAGCGAGTTTACTATCTTCCCAAAGATGACAATTGGTGGGGGCCAGCTGGTACTACTGGGCCGTGTGGTCCTGACACAGAGATGTTCATTGAGGTAGATACGGTTCCAAAATGCGGACCTGAGTGCAGACCAGGATGCGAATGCGGCCATTATGTTGAGATATGGAATGATGTCTTCATGTACTATGACAAGAAAGAAGATGGTACCTATGTCAAGATGAACCGA
>CAYMLT010000125.1:0-8568 GCA_964391265.1 uncultured archaeon | reverse complement strand
CCCCTCTCCAGAATAATCCGACCACCAATTACCCATGGATCCATTATCCCAGAAATTATTTCCATTATCATCGAATGCATTGACACCATTGTCATAACCAATTTCGTTAGCGTACAGTAAGTTGTTTGAACTATCTGCATCTATGACAATTCCATTAGTGTTGCATGCGTAAACTTCGTTCTCTGTCACGTTGCATAGCGTAGTGCTATGCAGCTCGATACCATTCCCATTCAAATCATGTAGGGTGTTTCCTCTGATGTCTAACTCACTTGAACTGTCAGCATTCACGCCTCTCCATCCAGTATGGACCGTGTTATCGACCACTATGGTTCTATTTGACCGACTAACATCAAAGCCTGTATAGGCTCCATTTACGGTAGTATTCGAAATCAAGCAATCGGTGGTATTCCAGAGGAATACTCCTTCGTCGGAATATTCGAGATAACTATCAAGTACTCCACATCTCGTTGAACTCCTGAGATTTATAGCCTGATTCACAACCATTTCAATATGGACGTTGATGATATCGCATTCATCACATCCCTCGATGTAAATAGTAAGACCACTCGTATCATACGCTGAAATATCTTGAATCGTGCAATTTCTGCAAAATCCAAAACTAACTGCAACCTGAGCATAGTTGAAAACTCCTCCAATGACATTCGTATCTGATGAGTTTACAAGAATCACCTCACCATAGAGTTCGCCATCCACATTTTCGTTCTCTAACTCTTTTTCAAATAAAATCGGTTTCCCTAGTACTGAGCAATTTTCGATTTCATTTGTGGTCCAATACTCCATTTGATCTCCCATGAACCGGAATGCCTTGGTGTCGAAATAGCTGTTAGACGCAGTGATATAGGTTGACTCGCGGATTGTGAATCCATACCAGCTCCCAAACAGTTCAATATCATCGAAACCGCAATTCGTACTGCGCCAGACTGAAATAGCATCATTTGTTGGAGTATCTATGAATATATTCTCACAAGTGATGCGATTACAATAGCTGAGCGATATATCATGGAACCAATTATCGTATTGTATTCCATCTTTGATGAGAAAATCCTCGCAATAAGACAATGTTATGGCACTAGCTTTGAAATGTATTCTACAATTTGTAATTGAACCATTATTCACATTGTCTAAATCAAACCCATCGTCATTCCTATATTCTGGTGAAGAAAGATAGCAGTTCTCAAATCTGAAATGGCGATTTGTATTCGATATCATAACACATGTACCATCATAGGTAATATTCAATCCCTTAATCACATAGGGGTCACTCTCAATTCCTAACCCGTCCCAGCCCTCAGATGACGCCTGATTGTCAAAATCAACATCATTTGAAATGATTATTGCTCCATGACTATGATAGTCTGATACATTTACAAGAATAGTCAGACTATTCGAATTACCAGTGCAATCATAGGCTGTCAGTTCGTAGGAGAATATTCCAATGCTATCTGTGTTCACAAGAACATGAATTGGAATTCCTGAGGAGTATAGTCCACTTGTGTACAAACTACCTTCAACATCAACTTCGTAGTAGTCTGGGAAGCCTTCAGTTACCGTCCATTCAACATAAATCTCTTCGTCATTGACAACGCATTCAGCATCATCCGATATCAACATAGGTGCGATTGAATCGGTTAGGATTTGGGGATAGGAATCCATCGATCCCGCAGTTCCAGGTATTGTATAGCTGCCCGTACCTCCATAGTCCTCCCACCTATTTCCTGAACTTATGCCATCATCCCAAAAGTTGGTTCCACCATTATCATGTGAGTTATCTGCAAAATTCCATCCAATCTTATTGTATTTGATGTAATTGCCTGTTGTCTTGTAAAAGGAACCGTTGACCAGATTGATACCGTAATTTGAATTCCTGAACACTGAATTATTAGCGACTATCGAGTTTGTTATTCCATTAAGATTTATGCCATACCCTCCCATGTATGAAATTGTATTCCCCGTGATATTTAGGTTTGCTACGCCAGAGCACGCTATTCCTGTTTCTGAACCTCTGAATACTGTATTATTTATAGCTAGAACCATTCCTGATTCGATTATGATTCCAAATTCGCAGTCTTGGACATAATTATCCTCAGCAGTTATCTGATAATCCGCATCATAGAATATTCCGTCTGCTACATCAGTTATTGAGTTACCCGTGTTACTACAGTTTACGGATTCCACAACAATTATTCCGGTGCCAACATTTGAAATATTGCATTCGGTAATTGTACAATTCAAGCAATATCCCATAGTCACTCCAGAATAAGCTTCTCTGAAGATACCATCAGCAATAGTAACATTCGTGCAGTTTGCCAATAGTATCTGCGCACAATTCGATGGATCTATATTTTGATATCTTTGATCGCGAAGGTACCGAATATGCTCTCCATCTATTGTATTCCCCTCAATGTTGTGCAACCACGTCAGAATATTCGAACTTCCGTAAATATGAATTCCATTATCATGAAATGTATTTTCAATAACTGTACAATTCAATGAGGTTGCAATTTCAATTCCGCTATAACCATCTTCCTTGTTGCTTGCGGTAATTTCATTTTCCATTACTAAACAAGATTCGCTCCCTCTAAGTATCAGTCCCATGTTTGCAACATTTAGTGTGTTTCCTATTGCTGAGCAATTAAAAGAGCCCGCCATATCAATACCATGCTCAGAATCATATACCGTATTTTCTATGCTACTGATATTTATCGTATTGTCAAACTCTATGCCCCAGAGTGACATATCACTTATTGAGTTCGATTCTATTGAGCAGTTTGCAGAATCCTGAAATCTCATACCTCTCCATTTTCCAACAACACTACAATGTGTGATGACAATATTCGTGGCATTTTCCACATAGATTCCGAATCCATTATGTGTCGAATCAGTAAATAGACAGTTCGAGATAGTGATATACGCTCTAGTGTCTTCAATAGTGATGCAAGTGCTTATGTTGTGTATATTCAAATTCTCGATTAGATATGGTGTTTCTTCGCTACCATCACCTAGCCACCCTTGTGATGAAAGGTCATTATCCGACCATATCGAAATTGGATTGTGAGGAATGTATTCCGCTAGCTCCATGAGTGCCTTTTCATGAATATTATCCGAAGATGTGTTATTGTTCACATCCGCTTCAAAAGGCATATTCGATAGAACCAGAATGAACAGAAACACAGAGACAAACCATAACAGATTCTTCGTCTTCATCTCATCGTACCTCGTTTGATTGCTCTCGCCAATTACTGAGGTTGGATTCGATGAAATACGTGAATATCGTGGGACATCTCTAAAAGCTAATTTATTGGTTCATCTTGGTACTCTATGTTCCTACCGACCCCATGTATGATTTCTTGTCACCAATATGATATTAGTCTTCTCATCGACTGGATGCATTGGTCTACGATTATGCATATTCGAACCCGTACTCCGTTGTTGTTTCGCCTTTGCATAGAAGAATAATAGCAATCACTACAATGACACTTGACGCATTGCTGAAAACAAATGTGAACGTAAAGGCACAATATTGGTAGCTCTCTTGTCTGTATGTTATCAAATACAACGATGCGGCTATTATCTATCATCCCAAAACGGTTATATTCGCCGAAGCCTTATCTTTTCAGGTTCAACGGGCGACCAGATGGAGAGAGAGAACCGGATAGCGCACGCCTACCTGCACTCGACACCGGTTGACGCGGGTTGCCTTGAACGCACAGGAGAGCGCTATCTAGGCCTACCTCATATCTGGTTCATCCAATGAGGAGGCACAAGTTCGCATGAGTATAAGACTGCTGAAAGTCCGAATTCTTACACTTACTTTTATTACTCTATTCATTGTTGGTATGGTTCCGCAAGCTGTTTGGGCAGGTGAAGTCGTTCAACAAGATAATGAGGTTTTTTCAAGGCCAGTCACTGGATACGATCTTCAGAGTATTTACATCTTTTATGATCCATCAGATGATCTGATGAAAGGAGTCGCTGAAGGAATTGAAGAAATAGCAGGATTCCGTCTGAATGGAATTCAGCTAATCCCGGTTGATTCTTACAGTGATGTGAATTATTATCTGAAGGACGAACCGTGGATTGCTTTGTACGCATTGCAATCTAATCTTGAAGGAATCATATTCCCCGACCGCGAAATGTCTTGGCGTGAGTTCTATCAGACCATGGGCGAGCACAGAGATACTCAGCATTTGGTTGCAATGGGGAATACGCTGAATCTGGAATCTTTCTTCACAGAAGCAGATTCAATGATGCATACCAGCGAAGCAGAGCAAATCGACGGACTACTGCTTATTCTGTATGGTGTCTGGGGCATCATGGAAATGTGTGAACAAAGGGCCTCTTGGGATGAAGATTATGATGACGCTGCAGAAGACCTCAAGAAGGTGGTTCTTCAGTTGTACGCAGATAATTTCGATGATTTCTTCAAGAGATCATTTGAGCCTGTAAGTCCTGTTGGGGAGATTGACCCTGTGGCTGCTGAAGCCCGAAAACAGGAGATGTATGATGAGCACCCTGGATTCGCTGAACAAGCTGCTTATCATGTAGCAGATGATGGTTCGCTTGTAGAAATCCCCATAGACGAACTCCCAGAGGATTTCTCTCCACTAGTACAACTTACACCTGCTTCAGCGGTTTCTGAGGGTGATTTCAAACTCAGTGACCTTCCATTCCTTTCAGGGCTACGTGGGCCCATCGGAAAGATTGTTGATGTTCTTCTTGATATTCTAATGAAGGCTGGTCAGACAGTCATCTCAATTCCTGAGAACTCGTTGAACAACATTTTAGACATATTCAATTTGATTCAGCCTTTCCTTGGCATCGTGACGAATTCAGATGATGAGAGTCCTCTGAAGGCAATCATTTCTGTCCTTGTTAACGAATTCCCATTTCCTGAGAATCTCAAGACTTACCTTGCACCTATTCTCAATGCTCTATTTGATATGCGTGGGAATTTCGATAGTATAGTGAGTGTTATCGGAACACTCCTCGAAAGCCTGCTCCCTGCAGTTATTCCCGAAGGCATTATGACCTGGCTGGATACGATTCTTGATTTCAGTGGTGAATTCTTTAACCTGATTGAAGAAGTTGTCCAAGGTGGAAAGGGTGCTTTCAACACAATTCTCAGTTTTGTGACCGATAATGTCTTGACTGGCCTCCTCAACAAGACACTGGTCGCCACGCTTGGACTGTCAGCAGGCACAATCACAGAACTCGTCAACAAGAGTGTGACTGTGATTAGCACTGTTGTCAAGTACCTGTCAAGTTTCGATTTCTCTGATTTCTTGAAAGATGTTGGTGATAAACTCCTGAAGGTTGGATTTAATCTTCTCACAGATACTCTTGGTCAGGATACAATCGATATGATGATGTCCGTGATTCAGATGGCCCTCTCTGCCGTGGACCTAGTGGATAACTACAGCCAAGAGTCAATGATTGCTCTCATAGGCCAGGTAGCAGATGATTTCCTCGGAAGCAGTAATATTGTCGGTACAGTAGATGACCTTGCTCGAAACCTCTTGAATGTGACCAAGACATTCCAAGAAGGTGGCCTATCCAGTATCAGCTCCTTCACAAATCAGATTGATACAATTCTGAATACGTATGCAAGCGGTGCCGCATCAAACGTACGTAATCTTGTTCGCGATGCACTTACCCTTATTACAGGCTTTTTCAACGATGGTTTCAATGCCGCAGATATCCCAGATATATTTGAGATTGTAGAGGGTGTTGTGAACCTTCTTCCTCCAACCGCCGAGTACACTCTGGCAGATGCCGCAGAGATCATGTCCGTCATTAACGGTGCTGTGAAGCCAATTCTTGGACTCGTTGCAATGGTAACTGATTCTGATGCATTGAAGAAGATGATCAGTCGCACTGTTAGCAACTTTGTTTCCGAACTCAGCGATATACCTAGTCTCATTAAAAACGTAATTCAGTTCCTTGATGATGGTAACCTTCTAGATGGACTTCCGGATGTACAGAATGTACTCAACACATTCGGACAAATTGCTGGAGGAATATTCAGCGTAATCGAAGGCGTTAGGGGCCAATCATTCGAAGGCATCATGCAGTCACTACTTATGGCCGTGGGCTCCATTGTGGGAATATTCCCCTCTTTTGACGATGTACCAATCGATTCATTCCTCAAATTATTACAATCATTCTTCCCAGAGGCATTTGGTTTGGATAAATATGACATGCCAAGTTCAACAGAGATTATCGATGAGATTGTTGACTTAGCCTCTGGTCTTCTAACTGGCATCATTGATCCGGATACGCTGAAGACTATCCTCGGATTTGTCTTGGACATTAAAGGTATATTTACTGATGGTGTGCAATGGTTACTTGGTAAGGCTTTTGACTGGCTGACCGGACAGGTGACGCCGCTACTTAATGATTTAGAGAACATGTTGAATGGCCTGTTTGGTGGACTCACAGACCTTCTTGGATACAATGGTGAGCTTCCAATCGGTCTTGGTGAGTGGTCCCTATTCACTCTCACATTCGACCTAGGCCTGTCTGCAAACTTCAAATTGAACCCGACTCCATTCTTTGAATTCCTTCGTAGTATCATATTCGAGGGCAGGAACCCGTTCAGCATGAATGGTGTTGGTGAAATATTCAAGGTGTTTCTGAGCTTCTTCGAGATTTCCCCACAGTTCTATGCGGACCTCGGAGTAGAAGGCTTTGATTCTTCAAAGAACCCCATGATGTCATTCCTACTAGAGGCGCTAGGAGTGCAATTGCAGTTCTCTGGCTCGGCACACTTTCTCCTCAACCTCTTCACTTTCCGCGAGGGCCAGTTTGAATGGGAGAACTTCTTTAAGATCCTTGAGTGGGGACTTAATCTAAAGGTATCCATCTCTCGCAGAATCACTCTGCTTGATATCCTCACAGGAGGGGCTGGCGGAGGTGTACTGAATAAATTAGGCTCATATATAGGTCTAGATTCCATATCAATCGACATCTGGTTCGCCTTAGAACTTGATATTGTCAAGAAAGCAGCTACTGCTACAGCCGCCGAAGTGTCCACGCTGTCCATCGCTCTGACGATCGGGGCAGCACTCAACCTCGGCATTGATATTCTTATAGCCGCTGCGAAGCTACGTGGGTCTCTTGAGATCATATTGACCTTCTTCCAAGACTTGGCATCAACTGCTCCAATGAAAATAACCCTCCGGCTCATACTGACGCTAAAGCTGGAGATTCGGTTCCTCTTTGTCACGTGGAACGGCACCTGGACGTGGGAGCCGGGAGGTCCGTGGGACCTGTCCCCGAATCCCGGAGAACCGGACTATGACGATACTGCGGTAGGGCTTGATACTGACGGCGACGGGCTTGGAAATGAATACGAGCTGTCAATACCCGGGCTTGACCCCAACAAGGCCGATACCGATGGTGACGGGGCAAACGATAAACTGGAAGTTCAAACAATGAACACAGATCCAGTCAATCCAGATAGCGATGGGGACGGTCTGCTTGATGGTGAAGAATGGGATTTGGGTACCAATCCAATGTTTGTCGATAGTGATTGGGATGACCTTACTGATTTCGAAGAGGTACGAACCTATCTTACTGATCCCCTCTGCCAAGATACAGACGGAGACGCGTTGACGGATGCCTATGAGGTATATACTGCCTGGAACATTACTGGTATCACACCGACCGTCACTGAGGTCGTCATTGGTGGAATGTCTTACAACGACCATACGGATCCTTTGAATCCCGACACTGATGGAGACTCGATTGTTGATGGTGATGAAGGTCCCACTGGATGCTACTATGGTCTTGATAGCCTTTACAACGACACCGCAGGATCTGGTTTCGATGCTGACCCGCTCATCTTCAACGGTGGATACACCCATCCACTCGATGCAGATACAGATGACGATAGCTACTTGCAGCTCTATAATGGCATGGTCGATTCTCAGGCATTGCTCTTCCTAAAGGATATGAACGACGGTGCTGAGATTGCAGGCTTTTGGATTATCATCTATGATTCTGAGGGTGAACCCGAACGCAAGAATGTCTTCACGAATCCATGCAATCCCGATACAGACGGGGACACTGGCGTTACAGATCGTACACCTCAACCCGGAGCTTGGCTGAACTCAGATGGCTACGAACTCGCTCAGACTCCGCCCACTGATCCGACTGATGGAGACACGGATGATGATGGGCTTATTGACGGCCTAGAAGGCGTTCTAAGCCAGTATAGCAATCATACATCACCAACGGACGCGGATACTGACGACGATGGTCTCGGTGACATGCAGGAAATGCTTCTTGGATGTAATCCTCGAAGCTCTGACACCGATGGTGATATGATTTCTGATGGTGACGAATTCTATGTGTTCTTCACTAACCCGAACGTATGGGACAGCGACATGGACGCACTTGGAGATGGAGAAGAAGTCTACCTATGGCACAGCAACCCAATGATGGATGATAGTGACGGAGACCGGCTTACGGATGGTCAAGAAGTTCTCCTCTATGGTTCTGATCCAATGGACGAAGATGGAGATAACGACGGACTAACTGATTATG
>CAYMLT010000124.1:0-8620 GCA_964391265.1 uncultured archaeon | reverse complement strand
AACCTTGCTTCGATTGATTGCGGGATTTTATATCCCCGACAGAGGCGAGATTCTCTTTGATGATAAGGACGTTACAAACCTGCCTCCTCATAAGAGGAACACAGGAATGTGTTTCCAAAACTATGCACTCTGGCCTCATATGACTGTGAATGACAACATTGCATATGGATTGAAGCTAAAACGAGTTGAAGGCATGAAGTACACAGCCGAGGCGATTGGCAAACGTGTGAAAAATGCGCTGGATCTTGTGCGAATGTCTGGTCTTGGAGAACGCCATATACATCAATTGTCAGGTGGCCAGCAACAGCGTGTTGCTCTTGCGAGAGCTCTTGTTATTGAACCCGACGTGTTGCTTCTTGATGAACCACTATCCAACCTAGATGCAAAACTGCGAATTGAAATGCGTGAGGAGATTATCCGAATACAAAAGGAACTCTCAATAACAACTGTATATGTTACGCATGATCAACATGAAGCTCTTAGCATATCCGACCGTGTTGCAGTGATGGATCATGGCTATGTTCAACAATTTGACACTCCTAGAGCAATATACGAAAATCCCCAAACCGTATTTGTCGCAGATTTCATTGGCCAATGCACTTTCATTGATGGAGTTGTTACCAAGATTGATAATGGTATCACCGTGAAGATACCGAATGACCAACTGATTTCGGGGGAGACAACAATCGAAGGATACCCCTTTGAAATTGGAGAAAAGGTGAAGTGTGCAGTTCGTCCAGAAGATTTAGAATTAGATCGTAGTGGCCCCAGTAACAATGAAATCACAGGAATCGTAACCAGAACTATTTACGTCGGGAACGCTTTGGAGGTCTACTTCAAAGTAGGTGAAATAGATGCAGAAGCTATGCTTGAACCGGATTCCAATCTAGCTATTGGGGATTCAGTAAATCTATTCGTTCCTAATTCAGATGTAATGATTCTACCGATAGGTGGTGTTGATGCTTTGAAAAAGGTGCCAGACCACCCTCTATATGAGAGGTCGCGTTCCACATCTACTGCATCGAATGCCTAGGAGTTATCGCAACACCTCTACTGAACTGAAGCATTTCGGGTCCAGTAAGCAGGGCCCGTCCTGTCCCTAATAGTGTAGAGTCTTTATCCACAACCAAAACCTCTTCCCCTGCGAGGAGTTCCGTACTTGCACTTTGTACAAACTTTGCCAGAGCTGATTTTCCTTTTCTTACGTATTCTGCGGCATCATCATCCACTATTACTATGAAATGGTCGCTGATTTCCTCTTCCAGCAGTTTCTTTCCTCCCTCATATGTCGGAGTAAGAAGCCCCGTTGTAGGTACAAGTGTAAAGAGAATCTCATTACCCTCTTTTACATGTCGGATTTTACCCGTCTTTCTGGAGAGCATGACATTGAACGATTTTGAATTAGTTATCCCTTCCCCTGTGATTTCCCATTGGAATGAGAAAATAGCTCTGAGTTTTCTCTTTATCCATTCAACCGAATGTGAATCATGAACCTGTATCTCTTCGATTGCCTTTCCAATTCCTTCTATCTGCTCAACTTGGAATGCTTCAGCAATATCTTCGAATATCGAACTAGTGGGAGTATTTCTCGAAACCCAAATCACCCTTCTCGCGTCGATTATCTGAAGAAAGTCAACTGTTCTAGATATTGTATTAGATAGGGTTACAGGATCCAGAGTAGAAGGAAATATACATTGCTGGGCGGGAAAGACATGTTCTAATTCCCAAGGGATTATCCCTATTGGAGTAACAAATGCTACTATCGTATCTGAGGGATTTTGGGATCTTACCAATTTCGAAACTTCAGGAAGAACATCCGCGAAAGGACTGGTTGCTAGGTCTGGAATTAGGACTAACGTCTTGGTTTTACGATATGGATATGTTTTCAATACTTGTTTGTGAAAACGCTGAAAAACCGGCAATCTTGAGGTTTCAGAACCAGTATATAAAATCGAAGTTGTATTGCCTATCGGATCTGATTGCACCAGTTGATTGGAATTATCCAGCATGACTTGGAATGCCTGATAAAGCTCCGGATGCCCTCGCGCACGTACTGCAACCAATTCCATTAATTTTCCATCTAAAATAGCTTGACGAACTCTGCGAATTTCTCCTGCAGACACGTACAGGTTGTGCCTCATGAGCTGCAAGTCCTTCTCTTCTTTTTTCAGTCCCTTGAGTTCCTTCGCACTGGTACTGCTGCAAACTGGGCATTCACATGGTAGTTCGCTTAGATTCTCAAGATGTACTGTTCCTGTCGGTAGCATCATTCTCCCTGAATAAGCAAACTTCGCATACGAAGCAGAATCAAAGAAATCACACCCCAATAATGCCGCTTGAGCAAATAGCATCGGATGCCCACATCCAAAGAGATGAACTGGCTTGTCCTGAGGAAGATGTTTCTTTGATGCAAGAATCGCTCTAACGATGTCAGTGTACCGATAGCGTTCCATAAGCGGCACCACACCTCCGATTGGATAGACATCGAAATTCAGTTTTGCCATCGCATTGGCTGATTTCTCTCTTAATTCTGGATAAACGCCTCCTTGAACAGTACCTGCTAGAAGCATATCTCCCTTCTCAGAAACGGACGCCTCTGCTCTCTCCAATGAGAGTTGAACATCCTCCTCCACCTGCACCATGCCAACGTCGGGTTTTGAAAAGGCGTCTAGGATTGTACCGATATCAGTTCCAATGCTACGTTGGAAGCGAATAATTTCAAGTGGATCAATTTCCTCTTTGGGCAAATCGTGGAAGTACATCTGAAATGTACCGGAATCAGTCATAATAGGTCCATCAAAACCAAGTAGACCATGTACACCATTTGAGAGTGCAACATCCCTGAATTTTTCTTGAGATTTGATAATGTATGAATTCGTAATAACCATCTGAAATCCAAAGGTTTCCACAAGCTCAGTAGGCGATATATCAGATTTACCAGGATGCACAACAGGCATCAACAGGGGAGTCTTCACGGTCCCATGTTCCGTCTTGTATCTACCAAGACGTGCCATACCATCCTTTGCTTTGATTTCGAAACGACCCATCTAAGTTCAATGATTGCCTTTTCTAATTGGCAATGAACCTTTTGCTCTGTCGCATATAGTACACTTTAAGACCACAAAATGCTGGGCTACATTCAATGGACGCCCAAACAGCTTTACTGGTACAGAGACGGAAATACAATGAACCCGATCTGCTACCTGAATTCGAAGCAATCGCAACTACCGCAGGCTACAATATTCTAGGGACTTTTGATGTAGTGAGTGAACCATCTGCACGTTTTGGCATACGTTCTGGTAAAGCAGAAGAAATCGCAACATGGATTGAAGTAGAGCCAGTTGATTGTGTGCTATTTACACCTTATCTCAAGTCAAGCCAATTATTCCGGCTTCAGGAGCTTTTGAAAACTGAGGTTAGAGACCGCTCTCAGGTAATTCTTGAGATATTTGATCGCCACGCCAAAACTCCCCAAGCAAGACTGCAAATCGAACAAGCACGGTTAAGTTATGAATTGCCTTTTGAAAGACATCAATTACGAATGCGTTTACAGAATGAGCATACTGGGGATAGGCCAACAACTGACCAAGTTGGCGCTGGAGAAGATCTACTTACTAAGAAAGTGTCGGAGATACGAAGAAGAATCTCGAAAATAGAAGAGAAGCTTGAGAAGATATCCCAATCTCAGGGATTGAAGCGACTGAAACGAGGACGAATTGGATTTCTTGAGGTCACACTTGCAGGGTATACAAATGCTGGGAAAAGCACGCTTCATGATGCTCTAACAGGCTCTGATGTTGAAATTGCGGATCAGTTGTTCACTACACTATCGACAAAAACAACCCGTTTGGAAACACTTGGTCGACAGGTCGTCATTTCTGACTCTGTAGGTTTCATTAGTGATTTGCCTGATTCTCTTCTAAAAGCTTTCAATACAACTTTGATGGAAATATCTGAAGCTGATGTGATAATCCTAGTAGTTGACGCTTCTGACTCAATAGATGAGATGGAGCGCAAGATTGAAGCTTGCTTGACTACATTTTCTGAGATTGGGGCAAATGGAATTCCACTTGTCACAGCTTTGAATAAAATTGACAAGATTTCCTCAGAGGAACTCGAAGAAAAACTAGCTCATTTTGCTGGTAGTAATAAATCTCTCATCGCTATCTCTGCAAAAGAACGCATTGGTTTGAATGATCTTCTTACTCTAGTAGAATCTGAATTGCCTGAAGTTTTCACTTATTCCATACAACTTCCCTATGGCGATGAAGGAATGTCAATTCTATCGTGGTTACATGAAGTAGCCGAGGTGAAAAATGAGGTATATACCGAATCAACGATGGACGTAGAAGTTGATTTGAGTTTGGTAATGGTAAACCGCTTACTTCAGATGAGCTCAGAAATTGATGTTAAGCTTGCATTGTGATAGATGTTCTTCCCGCATCTGTATAGAGTAAAGATGATATGCTAGTAATAATCTGCCTGCTTCAGAGCTTCTGGCGGTGAGGAACTGCATCAATCACATCTTGAGAAACTACTCCGGCGAGGAGAATTTGTAGTCACTGGAGAGGTGACTGCTCCCCATGGCATAGATGTAGAAACACTCCAAGAAAGAATCCGAACAATCAAAGATTACTGCGATGCAATCAATGTTACAGATAATCCCCGAGGAATCCCTGCGCTGAGCAATGTTGCCTGCGCGTACTTTGTGATTAAAGAAGGGGCAGAGCCAGTTCTTCAGATGAATGGAAGAGACCGGAATCGGATTCTCATTCAGAGTGATTTGTATGGAGCATATGCACTAGGAGTCCGGAATGTACTATTCATTACTGGCGATTCTGTGCTTATGGGAACACAGCCCCTTTCAAAGATGGTATTTGATGTTGACTCAACACAAGCACTTGATCTGGCACGCCTATTAATGGAGGGCTTTGATTTAGGAGGAGAGGAGATTGTTGGATCTCCTTCTTTCTTTCTCGGCGCAACTTTCAACCCCAATGCACAGCCATACGAAATTCAAGTCAAACGAATCCAAGAGAAAATAAAAGGCGGCGCACAGTTTTTCCAAACACAAGCCCTCTATGATTTGGAGCGATTTGCCACCCTTATGGATGATGTCAGGGAGATGGATACTTGGACTTTGGCTGGGATTATTCCCTTGCGAAACTCTGAGATGGCTGAAACAATGAATAAAAAAGTGCCTGGAATTAGGGTTCCAGAAGAAATGATTTTCCGACTGAGAGATGCAGAAGATGGCCTAGAAGAAGAAGAGCGAGAAACTGCATCAAGAAAGGTAGGACTTGAAATCGCCCTCGAAACCATCGAAGGTGTTAAGAGAATCGATGGTGTTAGCGGCATCCATCTCATGGGTATTGGATGGGAAGAGAGCATTCCTGAACTTGTCAAAAAGGCTGGTCTCGTTCCACGTCCCAGCAGAGGATGATACTATGTTTGTCTTCAAGAAAGAACAGGAATCTTACGATTTTGGAGGAGTTAGCATTGGAGGAAGCCCGGGTGAGAATCCCACCGTACTTGTAGGTGGTCTCTTTTTTGCTGGCCAGCCTGTCGTTGAGAATACAAAGGAAGGCGCCTTCGATGAAGCCCTCACAAAAGAATGGATTTCTGTTGGGAATACAATGATGGACAAAACAGGGCATCCATTAATCATCCAGATCTACGGTCGGTCTCCGCAGGCAATGGAGAAACACATCTTATTTGTTGCGGAGAATTTTGACGGACCGATTATGTTCGAATCGACCAATATGAAGGCTAGAATCAGGGGAATTGAGGTCTGTGATGAATTGGGATTATCGAATCGATTCATTTACAACAGTATCAATCTTTCCACTAAGGAAGAAGAACTTGAGAAAATTGCATCAAGTTCGCTTGATAGTGCCGTTGTTCTTGGCTGGTCACCTCGTGCAACTTCCCTACCTGATCGAATGAATACAATTCAACAGATGATTGAATCTGCTAGGAAGACCGGCATTGAGAAGATGCTTGTCGATCCTGCTACAATGCCTGTAGGTGCAGGATTTGGACTGGATTATCGAACACTCATTGCAATCAAATCCAAACTAGGACTTCCTACTTGTATTGGATCTCATAATGCACCCTCTGCTTGGAAGTTCTTAAAACAGCCAGATTTTGATGATGAAGCAGCTCATCTGTCTGCGGTTGTATCTGCAACAATAGCTGCTCAATTGCTTGCAGCAGACTGCATTATGTTTGGTTCGATGATTCGAACAAGAGAGGTGTTCATTGCAGTATCACTCATGGCTAATGCGATTGCTACATCTGTCGCTGAGTCTTTAAGGTCTCTTGGAATCTCAAAAAGTCTTTTCGAACCCCCCACATTTGAGTAGGTTGACAAAGAATGCAACAGAATGAAAATGAAAAGAAATGGCCTCCCGTGTCAGGGGACTTTGAAGTTAAGAATCCGGATTTACCAGTTGCAATATGCACGTTGGGCAAAAAGTTCGATGTACCGGGGGACTACTCGATTATTGGGACGTGCAAAACAGAGAATATAGGCATCGAACGCATAATCGTAAATGTAATTTCAAATCCATCAATCCGCTTTCTAATTCTTGCAGGTCCAGAGGTTCCCGGTCATCATACAGGTGCTTCCCTGACAAGTCTTTATCATAATGGTATTGAAAGCGATACTCGAAGAATCATTGAAGCTACCGGAGCTATTCCATACATTGAGAATGTGCCTTTGGAGGCTGTTGACCGTTTTCGCAGTCAGATAGAGTTCGTCAATATGATGAATGTTTCAGATCCTGAACGAATTAGTGCTGTAGCTGCAGAACTGAATGGACGCCATCCCGGTAGATATTCAGAGGATCCAATATGGATTGATTTCAAAGGGTCTCCCGAGAAAACTGCTTCTGTAAGTATGGTTGCCGATGTTTCTTTGCTTCCGGAGCTGGGTATATTCTATCACCCTGACACTTCTACTGTGTTTACTCAATCAATGGATGCAATTGTTTCTGATAATCCTGTGCTAATTGGTGTCGAGGTACAAAAGCACGGAAGTGGGACTATCTTAGTAGGCAAGGAGAGTAACTAGAATGTTCATATTTGAAAAAGAGCAAATAATCCACAATATTGGAGGAGTTCGTATTGGTGGAAACCCCGGTGATATTCCAACCGTTCTTGCTGGAACGATTTTTTACAATGGGCATAAGATAGTTACTGACCCACTGGAAGGTGAATTTGACAAACAAAAAGCTGAATCCATGATTCTCAAACAGGATGAAATGTCTGATCTAACAGGCAATCCGTCCATGGTCCAGATTTTCTCCGAATCGAAGAAGGCAATTACAAAGTATATCGATTTTGTTGCAGATTTGAGTGAATCCCCGTTTATAATTGATTCAACCTCTGCTGAAGTAAGAATCCATGGCTTGAAACATGCAGAAGAAATCGGTCTCATTGATCGGGCGGTCTACAATTCGATAAACATCTCAATATCCTCGGAGGAAATGTCAGATTTAGAGGAACTTCAACATGAATGCGCAATAGTGCTTGCATTCAATCCTCA
This sequence comes from uncultured archaeon, assembly GCA_964391265.1. Taxonomy (GTDB): domain Archaea; phylum Asgardarchaeota; class Thorarchaeia; order Thorarchaeales; family Thorarchaeaceae; genus MP5-2226. The sequence goes on along the minus strand of CAYMLT010000124.1, from coordinate 1,071 downwards.
AGATCCCTCCATCGCCGGAAGGAGAAAGGTCTTAGATGAAGGTGCACTTGAGCTAAAGAAAGGGTTGCTATCTCTGTGCCAAGATCTTGGGATCACAAAACCGCTCATAGATACAGCAACAACTGCTATGGGGGCTGGTGCAGGTTCATCGGCTGCATTCACATTTGTATCAAAGACCGTATATGGATATCCTACTGGGTCAGGAATCCATAATGCTCCCTCATCTTGGCCATGGCTAAATGAATACAAGAAAGCAAACAAAGAGGCATTCAAGGCGTGCGATATTGCTTCGAATCTTATTGTTCACATTCTTGGGGCAGATTTCATTCTTTACGGTCCTATTAAGAATGCTGAAACCGTCTTTCCGGTTGTTGCAATGGCCGATGTATTTTCAGCTGAATATGCAAATCTTGAATTCGGTCTTGATCCAATAAAGGGCCATCCATTCAAACACCTGATATAGATTGTGATAAAATGCGAAATCACGTTAAAGTTCTCAAACCTCGTTCAATCGGGATTTCAACGACCCGGATGGGACCCTACTATACTGTGGCATCTGTTGAACTAGGAAACACGACAACAAAATGCATTCTCTCAACAACTAATCTAACGACGGCCGAGATATTTCAGATTGCAAAAAAAGTACGATTCACGAGGGATGTACGACCTCCGACTAGCGAAGAACAAGTTTTCGGAGAAACCCTTGTCGGAGTCCGACTAACAAGAGCCTCCGTTTCAGAATTGATTGCCGATACCTTAACCTCTGTTCTAGAATCAGTTGGCATGAATCTGGAACGGGACCTTCATTTTGTCGTTCGATCTACAGGCGTAACTGCTGGCTTTTCCAGCCCCAACGAAGTGGGAGAGATGGTAAAGGCTCTGGCCGAGGGCTGTCTTCAAGCTGGAGTTCCCCCGCGAAAAATGACTGCATCGCTTTCTCCCGAATCATTGCCCCCTGGACTACAAAGTTATACTTGGCTAAAAAAGGTCTATTTTGATGGAGCAGTGGCAAGCAGTCTTCCTCCTGCAGATGCAAGTGTTGTAGCTAATGAGATGGAAGGCGAACTAGTT
>CAYMLT010000123.1:0-8679 GCA_964391265.1 uncultured archaeon | reverse complement strand
AAAAGTTTTTTCAGCCAAATCATCCTGCGCTAAACCGCGGTATATCTTGAGAACAACTGAAGAACCTCTTCAACGTACGATTGTGAAATCGGTAGAGATTGCTTCTCCGGTATATCCAGTTCCAATACCAGTAACATCTTTAATTTTTCTAATACGGATGGGCAAAAAATAATTATCAACTTTTTTTAATCCTATTTGACCATAATGATTGCTGCCCCAGCCCCAAAGGTTACCAGATTCATCAATACCAATTGAATGCTCATAACCTGCACAACATTTTAACCATTTTTTTTCTTTTAATATTTGGACCGGTTTTAATTGATTAACACCTGATCCGTCACCCAATTGTCCACACCAATTTCCGCCCCATGCCCATAAACTTCCATCTTCTCGAATACCGAATGAATGGAAAATACCCGCGTTTACATAAATCCAATCATCAAATTCGCTGATTTTAATTAATTTACGTTGATCTGTATTTGTGTTATTTCCAACTTGACCGGCATTATTCGAACCCCAGGCCCACAATGTTCCATCCTGCTTTATTCCCAAAGAATGTATGCCACCGGCGGAAATACTTTTCCATTTATCACTGCTCACCAGTACAGGGATACTTATTCTAATATCTTTTTCAATTCCCAATTGATAATTATTGTTATCACCCCATGCCCATAATGTTTTATCGGACTGAATGCCAAGAGTATGCCAAATTCCCGCGTTTATCTTTTCCCAGCCTTCTGATTTTGTAATGGGAGTCGAATTCTTTTTGTCATAATAATCGCCTATCCCCAAATGGCCGGGCCATCCCATACCCCACGAATAACATCTTTTGGTTATTGTAATTCCCAAAGAATGGTTATCACCTGTTGCAAAGTCTTTCCAGATATTTTTTTCTGCAATCTTTACAGGTTTATAAAAATCCAGATATGTTCCGTTTCCGAGTTGTCCTCCAAAGTTGACTCCCCAACCCCATAAAGAATTATCAGCTTTAAGGTATAGTGTAAATCCAAGTCCGCCCTCTGCTTTTAAAATGGGTTTCTTGGTTTTAAATTTATAATATTTCCTGTCAGTTTCTGTTTTCTTTCTTCCTATCTGACCACTCCAATTACTACCAAATCCATAAAGATTATTAAATTTATCACAAGCAATAATATGAGAAGCCCCAATAGAGACGTGCTCCCATTTTTTCTTTCTTGATATTTTATAGGGATTAAGAATTTTCTTTTCATTATTCATGGCACCCCAAAAAAAAATCTCTTTGTCTTTTGAGATAGCTGCTGAATTATAATATCCCGGTACAATTTTATAAACATAAAAAGGGAAATTGACTTTAGATGGTGACGTTTCAAATTGTTTATTACTCACACCCAATTGACCATAACTATTCAAGCCCCAGGTCCAACAGGAACCATCATTTCTTATAGCGAAATTATGATAATACCCGCAAATAATATCAACCCATTCATCCGATTCACCTATTTGAACAGGCCTGTCCCTATTAATTGTCGTATCGTCGCCAACCTGGCCATATTTATTTAATCCCCAGGCCCAAAGTGTTCCATCTTCTCTAATTGCCAGATTGTGTGTATTTCCACATGACAATTTTATCCATCTTTTATCCGAGACCAATTGAAAGGTACAATATTTTTCCGTTCTACAACCAATACCGAGCTGGCCGGAAAAATTATTTCCGCAAGCCCATAGAGTTCCGTCTTTTTTAATAGCTATAGAATGATAATGACCTGCCGCGACTGAGACCCATTTATCATCATTTATTAACCGCGGAATTGAACAGAACTTAATATTCTCTTGTATTCCAAGCTGACCAAAAAAATTATCTCCCCAACCATATAAACTGCCATCTCCTTTAATGCCAAAATTATGACAATATTTGCTAACCGTAATATCTTTCCAATAATGTGATTGCAGAGTAGTATTATTAACAATACCACCAGTATAATCCATACCTAATTGCCCCACATTATTACTTCCCCAAACCATAGTTGATCCATTATTGAATAGACAAATGTTATGAGACAAACCACTCCCAATTTTCTTTATCCCTTGATTAAAAGATTTTATTTTTTTTAACATCTTCCGTTTCCACCACCAAATAAAGAATTATAATAAATATTGATTTATACTTTAGTCAATTGCAAAAATCATTAAAATAAGAAAGTTTTTTACAATTGGCTTAGAAATCCTTTTATCTTATTGTATAAAGAAATAAAAAAACTCCATATATCTCAAAGCTGATTCTTATCAAAATCAAGGATTTTAGTAAGAATCTCACTTATATAATCTTTAATGTTATTAAAATTAGAATTGAACATCTTTCTACAATCTGTATGATTGATTCCAATATATGTTTATTTTTCCCTTTGTAAATTACAGATTTAATTAATTATTATCATCTAGCAGGTACACCAAAGGCGTAGGGGCAAATAATCCTACATTTGTTACAATTACAGACCATAAAGCCCTTTTCGTTTTTACTATAAATAATTTGCCTGCATTTTTTTTGGTCTATAGTAGTACCATCCAGCGCTTTTTGCGGACAATTATCAATACACATCTTACAACCCGGCAGACATATTTCTTCTGTTTCTTGTGTATCGGGCTTTAAGACCATGTTTGTCAGGACAGAACCTAAAACAAGCGTATTTCCAAACTTTTTATTTAATAACAAGGTATTCTTGCCTATTTTTCCCAATCCAGCCAACTCAGCCGAATGTTTTAAGGAAAGCAATCCACGTCCCTCCTGTTTTTCCACGTCCCAGAATTCATAGGGATCGTCGGTAGGAATAGGAACGCCCACACCACCTATTTCCTGTAATTTTATACTGGTTTGTAATGCAATATTATCGACACACTCTATAAGATGTATCATTGTCTGCAAATATAGCAACCTGGGACTAACGAGCATACTTCCTACAGGCATTCTTTTACCGAATACGATTACAGAATTACAATCTTTATAAATGTCTTTTGGATGAAATCCGTGTGGGGCATTTGAAAATCTGTCGACACTGGCTATTCCAATGACATCAACACCCAATCCCAGGAATATTTTCTTAACGATTTTTTCCCTCTCCATAATGTTATTCCTTATTACATGTCCTGTTTTACAATTAAGGTTTTACGAATTTATACAATAATTTCATCACCTATTGACTTTTCTGATTTCCAGGTATTAAACCAGCGTTCTATTCCAAAACCAACGCAGCCGGACACTATTTCACCATTGTTGTCCCAGCCAAATATTCTGGAAAAATGGCTTTTGTGAAAATTGAAGGAAGCCAGAGAAGTTTTTTTTCCGGATGAATCCTTCCAGATAGCTTCCCTTTTCGTTCCCAGATTACGCTGTAATTTTTGTAGAATTATGGTTTTTCGATCCTGGGCAGTAAAATAATCGTCGGAATTTTCAATTTGAATCTTAATACCGTTTTTTTCACAGAAGAGTTCTATTTCCTTTTCAATTTTCCCCAAACAATCAGTTACATATTGTTCGCTGCCAATAAAAACAATCTCGCGGACTAGAAACTCCCACGCACGCATTGGGTCCCAATTACCGTTTTCATATCGGTAAGCATTCCCAACCATCGCAATGCTGATATTGGGAGTTTCGGTAAATGGTTTGATTCCCTGATACAGAGGTAAACAAACCGCCGGAGTCAGGTAATACGAATCTTCTAATTCCAATTCAATGTCATTAAGTTTATGGCAGTACGGTTCCGCGCACGTTAAATGACCTTGAAAATTATTAAAATACCCCAATTCTTTCAGTATTTTTCCCTGAATTAATGAAGGAATCCTGGATTGGAAGGGATTAAACAATCTGTCACCCATCGATTTAAACGTCTGATCGAGTTTCCAGAATAAAGCGGCTTCTTCATGTAATAAGTATTTATTAATATTCTCAGTATTTATCATAGTGACCTCCAGTGTATTTATTTTTGTATTGCTGCCACAACCCACTCAATCTAATTTAAATTTTAACTTTGTAAAATTTTGACCACATCATTAGCGATCCTGCCCATTCTAAATAAAGACTCTTCTGTATTGTAAGCAATATGCGGTGTCGTTAAAAAATTGTTAACATGCTTTAGTTCTATAGGAATAACAAAGGGTTCCCTGGTAAATACATCCAGTGCGAGTCCCCGTATTTTCTTTTCTTCAAAAATCCGGATCAGATATTCCTGGTCCAGAACATCCCCTCTTGCAGTATTAATAACAAAACAACCGGGCTTTAGTTTGTCAAGCAACTGTCTGTTCAGCATGTTACGGGTTAAATTATTTGACGGAATATTTATCGAAACGAAGTCGGAATTAGCCAAAACGGCAGTCAAATCATCGGTGACCACAATTTCCGTACCTGTTTTGAATCCCCCTCGACTCCGCTTGTAATCATATAACAACACCCGCATTTGAAAACCATAATACAAAATTTCTGCCAACCTGGTTCCTATTCTTCCCGCACCAATAATTCCTGCCGTCTTGTTGTAAAGCTCAGTGCCAACTAAGTTATGGTTTCCAAGCCAATCCTGACCTGTCTTTATAAAATTATCTGCCTGGAATAAATTCCGGGCCATTGCAATCATTAAACCCACGATAAACTCGGCTACGGATTTATAATTAGCATCCGGGGTATTAATTACTTTTATACCCTTTTTCTGAGCGTAGATAAGATCGATATTATCGAAACCAACACCGTGCTTGCCGATTACTTTTATATTGGGACATTCATCGATAATTTCCCATGAGACCTTCCCTTTAGCACGAATAATAATTGCATCCAATTTTTTTTTTATGCTTGCGTTTAAATCAAAATGATAAGGACTTGACAGAATATAAACGCTTGTATATTTTTTTAAATATTCCATTGCAGAATCAGCAATTTTCTCGAACAAACATATGGTAAACATTTATCTCCAGTTCATATAACAATTAAATTTTAGTAAGTCACTCCAGTGACCGGCCATTCTATTTAAAGATATTTTTAACCAGGTTTCGGTTATCTATAACAAAAATATTTTTTACTATGGGAATAATTTTTAATAATCTAATAAAATAACGCGAAATTCTTGATATAGCCATAATATTCATATTTTTTTTAGCTGCCGTTGCCCCTAAATTAAGTTTGGCTTCCAGGTAATCCACCCCAAAGTCAATTTTGCTGATTTTATTTTTAATACCATATTCAATCGCTTTATACAATAACTCAAAATAGACCGGAGAATTTATAGCTTTATAATCCATGCCTAAAAACTCCAGGTACAGGGTCCGTTCACTATCTATAGTGCAAAAAATATATCCCACAAAAGATTTGCCCTGGTTGGCAGTAATGTATATAAGTTTATCTGTTTCCATTTCCTGTATCGCCCGAAAATAATCGGACGTGAGAAGGTTGAATTGTTCGGCTTCGTTGGAATACTTATACAGAACACCCAGAAACAATTTTCTGGAATCGACAGAATCGACTTCACGATTTGTCCTGATGGTGGTTGTCACACTCGCATTATAGCATTCCTGCTGTTTCCGTTTTAAATTCCACCGATGTTTATGCCTCATACTGTTTATATAATCATCAAATGATTTCCAACTGGTTTTTATATCAAGCCAGGCACTATAAGGTCCCTGGATTATTTCAAATAGACGCGAAAACCCACTTACACTTTTCTGGTACAAAAGGAAAATATGGGATTTACTTTTTTTGCCTATTCGTTTGATTTTGTTAATGACCATGGCTTTAGTATCACCCAATAAATATTCATCAATAACCTTTGATGTCAATAAATAAAATACACTTTGAATCGTTAAAATATTGATTTTACCAAAGAGACCAATAGGAAAACGAATTTTCAAAAGCCATTTTTTAAGATTAGCCGGAAAAAATCGGAAAAATTTTACTTCAAACACCATAAGTGCTAATTTATAAATTGGTTTACAAGCCCTATAGACGATGACGTAATAAAAACTAACTCCCGGCATTTTAGCGGCTTCCATCATTTCGGAAAAAGCATAGGAAAGATGGAATTCACCGGATGGGGGAATAGACTCCCAGTAGGGTTTCCCGATATCCTTTATCGATGTTGTTTCCCGAAAAGATATAGTTACCATTTTTTCCGTTCTTTACCAAACCACTGTCTTGATTTTGAAAATGTTTCTTGCTAATGTTTCCCTTTTATCGTTAAATATATTCTTAATTACAGGCAGGCTCGCAATAAGGTTCATAACAATTCTGGAAATCCTGCTCACCGGCAATACCATTACAGCAAGCGGAACCGCCCGGGCTCCTAAATATAATTTTGTTTCGATATTTTCAACACCAAAATCTATCCGATTTATTTTATTGGAAATAGCGAAATCGATTAACCTGTAAAGCATTTCAAAATAAACAGGTGAATTAGTGTTTTTATAGTCCATGCCGAGTATCTCCAGGCACAGGACACCTGGATTATCCAGAGTGCACATTACAAAACCTATCAATTGTGTTTTTTTATATGCACAAACAAAAATGACCTGGTCTTGTGACAATTTTTTTACGTAAGAAAAGTAATCCCGCGTAAGCAAATTAAACTGTTCCTGTGCATTGGAATATTTATTTAACACATTCATAAAAAGCTTGTGAAATTCCGTCGCATTTATTTCAGTGCCGGTTTTAAATATCACTGATATATTAAGGTTTTTGTTAAGCCTGCGCTTTTTAATAATTCGTTTTCGGTGATTATGGCGCATGGCGAACAAGTAATCGTCAAAACTTATCCAATCCGGATTAAGATCAAGATAGGAGTTGTATGGGCCCTGAAAACGGACAAATTTTTTTTTAAAACCTATTACGTTTTTGTCCGTAATTAAAAAAAAATGACTTCTGGTATTCCGGCACAATTTATTTAAATAATCGAGTATGATTCCCTTATTTTTCTGCAATTTACTCTCATCCAAAATATTGGCTGATGTGAGATGGAATAAGCTTTGTGTTGTCAGGACTTTAAATTTACCCAATATTGCAACGGGGAAATTCATTCTTAGTAATGCATTTTTCAACGGGCCTGGTAGAAATCTGAAAAATTTAACTTCAAAAGTCATTAATGGCAGCTTATAAAATGGTTCCTTCCCTTCCTGGTAAAAGATTGCATAATAAAATTTTACACCGGGAATTTTCGCTGACTCCATTAATAAAGAGAAATGAAAGGTTAAATGAAACTCGCCCTTTGGTTCAATTGAATTCCATATTGTATCCTCAATTTTTTTAATCGATCGAAATTGCTTTATTCTAATTCCTGTAGTATCATTATACAAAAATTATCTCCCAGGTAACAGGTTACCCTGTTTTTTGTAATAGGATCATTGCCCCCCCTATCCTCTCGTTTTGAAGCTGGATAAGGATAAATTGATATTTATTAAGCATATAATTATAATAGTTAATATCAGCAATGTCCAGAACCTGGGCTTTATTGCTCCTGATCATTTCTACAAAATTTTTATACCACCGCACATAATCATTCGAAATATCATTAGTTTTTACTAACGTCCAACCATTCTTGTTCAATTCCGGGCAACCATCTATATGTATGGCATGGGGAATATAATCCAGTATTTTGCTTAACGTTGTATCCCCGGCTATTTGATTTTTACTGGTCTTGTAAACAAAATCTGAGATAATAAGGTATGTCCCCTTTTGAGATATTTTGTACAACTGTTCAAGTAATCCTGATTTGTCTGTAATGAGGTAAAAAACATTGATTGAATAGATGAGATCAAAATTATTATGAACTGCCGTAAATGCCGGTGATAAGGAAGTATAAAACAGCTCTTTTTCCCCATTTCCGTATTTATCGCGGGCATAGTTTATGGAGTCCGCATCAATATCTATACCAATAATATTTCTGTAGCCTTTACTCCTGATGTAATCCAGGGTACCACCCAGACCACACCCATAATCAAGAACCTTGATCGATTTTGAATCCGGGAAAAAATTCAAGAGCTTTTCGATACTTTCGATTTCACCGGGATGTGCAAAATCCGATCCTCTTATAGCAGCGAGTGCCTTGGAATAAATATAACGGTCAATTTTCATGTTAATATCCTCAATAAATTAAAAATTATTATAAAAATCATGCTATGTCCTTTATAAATTCCAGGAAAATATCGGTAACATCCTTGGGTTTTTCAAAAAGCAGATAATGGGTTGTATTTTCTATTTCAACGAATTTACTCCCATTAATCATCTTGTGGAGTTTTTTCAAAGTACGGGGAGGCGTCCAGGTGTCGTTACTTCCGGAGAAAATCAGTGTGGGAATATGTATGTCTGCAAGGACATCAAGACAAAAATGCTGGATAAAATTATTATAAATAATAAAGTAATTGATAAGATCATAATCCGTTTGGAATTTATTCAAGGATAAATCCGCGAAATTACTTTGCGAATCGAGGCTGTTAATCAGGTTGAGCACATATTCCTGCTCTTCTATATCGTCAAGTATATCCAGCAAGCTATCATAGTTGTTTGTTTGCAATTCTTTGATCACTTTAATCAGGTTTTTACTGGCCGTGGGTTTTTTTTTCAGGATTTCTGCCACTTTCATAATAGAACGGTCAAAATCCGTAATTTCATCCCAATCCTTGAGTTGGTTAAAACTAAAATTTAAAAAGGTTAAAGACCTGCACTTATCGCTC
>CAYMLT010000122.1:0-8812 GCA_964391265.1 uncultured archaeon | reverse complement strand
GCAGATGGTCCATGGGGGGACTAGAAACGCTGCAAACGATTCAATTCCAATTTTCGGGCGTCGGTCTGATTCTAATGCTTGTCATTATACTTGCACTTGGTTTCAGAAGGATACATCAAACGCGGCCTGTGCTGTTTAAACCACTTCTTTCTGCTACTGTAATCATTGTACTCGTAGCATCATCTCTGTATGTTGTTGCAATCAACCTGCCCACGCCAGTGGTAATGGACATAGACATTACTTTTCGATATCAGTCGAATTCAACATCAGATGAATACTCCTCACTTCATGAATGGGATGCAAGCAAGACCTATTCGGATGTTTATGGGAAACATGTTAGCTGGGAAGATCAGTACTCAGCGGTTTCAACAAACAGTACAGGTCCTTTCGCGGACTTCATGTATGAGTATACGCATGCCACATACATTGAATGGACAGAGATAAGTGTCTTTTCAAATTATTCTTGGACTCTCTTGTTGAATATCGCTATGCCGTTAGTTGCCAGTGTTTCTATTCTGATCCGAGGTGACAACGATTCAATCTCTGAAGCAGGCGCATCAGTTACAGATGATGTATTATTTTCTGAATTCCAGGATGGCCTTGATTCATTCCAAATAGAAGGGTTAGATATCTCCGCAGATATATCAATTGCAATTCAGCGAGAGGAGTTGATGAGTTGGTATGAAGGGACAAGAGTGAACATTGGTCCTTCTTCAAATCTGAAGGGATTCTTCCCGGATATTCCATTTGGGACAATACCCGACGATCCGTATTCATGATGGAGTTTAGCTCACCCATGAAGCGAGTTTCACACGGTAACCCGGGGATCGGCGCAACCACCAGCAGTGCCTACGTACCGTTGAAATAAAATCAATAAACTGTACCTTCAAACTCAGGAACCCAGCCGCACCTCAACCTCTGAATTTAAGGGAGATGGGTCTATGTTTGGGAGTTGGTTCCTTGATAAATCCAGATATTTCAGGTTAGCGCATGAGCTAAGGGGAGTCAAGTCGATATCCATGAGATGATTATCTCTCAATCCAATATTTTCGAGAGCAACACAGGAGCTAAGTGGAGTGAAATCGATACTCTGAAGATGGTTAAAATCCAAATGCAATTTTCTTAGATTGACCATGTTAGATAAAGGAGTCAGATCAACCTCAAGAAGCCGATTCTGATTGATACTCAAGTACTGAAGCTGCTTGCAGAAGCGTAAAGGTGCGAGGTCTATATCCTTAAGCTGGTTCTCACTGAAAGAAATCCAAGACAGCTTAGTACAAGAACTGAGAGGAGTGAGATCAAGATTCAGCAGATAGTTTCGACCCAGCAATAGTTTCTCAAGATTTGTACATGAATGGAGAGGTGATAGGTCGATTTGCTTGTAACGGTTATCCCTAAGCCAAAGTTCCTTCAAATTCTCGCATGAGCTTAGTGGAGTGAGGTCAACACTTTGAAGCAGGTTAGCGTCCAAGTTTAGGATCTCTAATGTTGGACAAGAACCGAGTGAAGTAATGTCGATTTCTGTTAGGTAGCTTCCATTGAGTAGGAACTCTTTCAAATTCTTGCATGAACTGAGTTGAGAAAGATCAATCTGTGTCATATACAACATATGTTTCAGTTCTATCTTTTCTTCCCATTTTGAAACCGTCTTTTTTCTCTGAACATTGAATACTCCGTCAAAGTCAGGTTCTTGATATTGATAATCTTCATCAAATTCAATCGTATACGTCAAATCCACACTCATGCAACTCTCTCCTTTAAATCCAATTTTGAAGTATGAAGTCATGATATGTTTTAGTTATCTAGTTCAAGCAGTAAAACCGTGAAGCTAATTCTTGGATATGTGGTCTTCAATCCTCTCCAACATGATTTTCTGCCATTCTTCATAGGAATAATCATCATTTTTCTCCGCGAATTCCACAAGAACGTTGTATATCACCCTCCCTGGTGCATGATGATTCCAAAGTTTCTCCGAGTTGACCCCTCCTCCGAGAATACTCCCGATTAACCCCAATTCAAATCGATTGTAATACTGTGGCCGGGAGTATTCATTCGTCCATTCGGTCAATACCTCCGCCACCCATGGCATTCTAGGTTTTAATCGATTAGGACCCAATTTCCAGATTCCCCTTGGTTGTTCTTCTGGTGGGTATAACCATCCTATCTCCAAAAAATAGAGGAATGGGTCTAAAATGATACTGTGGTTCCCTAGACCTGTGACATACCATTTTACCCTTTCCAGAGAATTAGATATCCAAAGAGATGAAAGGTCAACAGCGAGATGCTTCAAGTTAGAGAAATCAATCAATCGCAGCCTAGGACAGTCTGAAAGATTTCCAATGCTCACAAAGGAAACTTTCTCACAATCCCCGATAGTAATCGTTTCAAGGTTTGGACTAGAACCCAAAGGACTAAGGTCAATATACTTCAACCTGCTGCAGTTTCTGATGTTTAAGGATACTAATTCTGGAGATTTGACGAGTGATTCAAGATTGAGTTTAAACGCCAATATATCCTCAAAGATGATTTCTCTCAAATCCGTATTATTCTCAACAGGGGCTAAATCAATTGTTGCAAAGTCTTGGTTGTTCACGATGAGTGTGCCATTGGTGATGGGAATCGAGAGGTCAAAGTCCTTGTTGAACCTATCTACGCACTTAAAGTCCATATTCATTGACCTCACAATTCAGTTGATGCTGAAAATATAAATCAATCTTGGTATCAGAACTCGGGAATAAGAAACTTATCCTCTTCAATTTAATCCATTGAAAGAAACCTCAAAGGTTCTCAAGTCCCATGAGGAGTGTTTCACACGGAAATCCGGGGATTGGCGCAACCAAGAGCGGCGCCTACGTGCCTCTCAAGTAGTCTGCTTTTGAGAATCATGAAAGAGTCTTAGCTACTCCTTCCAAATCGAATAGAAACTCTTCTTTTCGCAAGAGAGGAACCACATTTTTCACAGTTCTTGTTGCTCTTCTTTTGAACGGTCATACATCGAGGGCACTTAATTTCATCAGTAATCCCTTCTCGGACTTGAGAACCTCCCGATACTTTTACTCCATCCACTCCCTGGTAGGCTCTTGGTCCCTTTTTGCCATCCACAAATTCAACGTGAGGTATTCCATCTCCACTTTCTCTGGTAGCAGAGGTGCTAGAATCTTGTTTGATTGTTTCCACTTTTACACCAGCCTTGCCACAATGTGGACATTTTTCCTCTCCTGCAGCAATATTAGCCCCGCAACTTGCACAGGCATATTCCTTGTTGGTCAAAATGGCTCTCCTCAGATCTCCCAGATATATATCTAAGAGAGGCAATTGTATTGAATGCTCCTTCTTTCATATATTAACTTCTACATTAAGTGCGCTCCGTGAATTCCACAACAGCCTTGTGTTGAAAAATGTATGATAGATTTCTTCCTCGAACTTTGGGAAATTTATCTATTCGCAGTGTACTGGGTTCGACCCGGACATAATAGCGTGTCAGATGACCTTCGATAACCTCTTCTAAGATTGCATATTTGGAATCAGTGCTTGTGGTTCGCCAAATGAATTCGTAGTATGCAGGATCTTCATTAGGAGCCATATCAGCAATATTCATCAATGTGATTCTGTGAGGTTCAAGTATGGTCCTCAGATAGCTTTTCTTGGCTCGAAGAGGTCCTTTTAGGCTCAATGACATTTCCTCCTTTAGTCTACCAGAAATTCAAGAAGATATGAATCTTGTTTCAATTCTGCAGGATTTTCTTTCCTTGAGCATAAGTACAGCTAGAAAGGCAGGCCCCAGGCAATAGATCACTCCATTAACTACAATTCGGATTGTGTGCAGCATCATATCACGTAGTGAACTTGTTCCAGGTAATAGTAGATAGGACGCAGGTCCAATCATGTCGGGATAGAGATATGTCAAGCCGGCCGCTGCTGCAAAGCCAACCAGCAATCCAGCTAGGACACAGATATTCACATGCGGTTTGTTTCTAACGAACTTCTCTTTTGCCATAAGACACATCAAATATCAACTATAGTTATAATATCCAGTGTTTTCTACCCTGCGATAAAGGTGGAAAAGGGGATTCAAGAAGGTAAGACCCTTTATAGCTGAGGAGATATTGATAGCCTATGTCAACAAGGCCGAATTACAATGGACACGGAATTGTGAACTTGATGAGTTCCATTTCAAACTCATTTGGTCATGATAATCCATATCCTCGACTCGAAAAAGAGCCGAGCATTGGTTTGGAGGATTCGGATAATATCGTCTTGTTGATAGTTGATGGTTTGGGATTCAACTACCTAAAGGAAAAGGGATCAAATACTCTGCTAGCAAAGCATCTCAAAGATGAGCTGACTTCTGTTTTTCTACCTTCTACTGGATCAGCAATTAGCACCTTTTTTACTGGACTGGCTCCCCAACAACATGCAATTACAGGTTGGTATGTTCATCTACCAGAATATGGGATCGTTTCGAGATTTTTGCCATTTAGTACAGTATTGGATTGGAATGTGCTTGGTACTAAAATCTCGAACGCTATAGATGTCAAACCAATCTCGACGTCGGGAGAGAGGGAACATTTAATCGTAGTTAGTGAAGATATTGTTGATTCAGTCTATACGAAGTATATGGCTCCTGATGCCAAAGCGTTGCCCTACAAAGAAATAGACGAATTCTTCAGACAGATTCAGAAAGGCATAATGTCTTCAAAGAAGTCATATATTCACGCCTATTGGCCGCAGTTTGATGCTGTAGCACACATGCTGGGCGTAGAAAGCCCCGAAGCACTCGAGAGTTTACAATCATTTAACGACGCGCTTCAAAGATTCGTTGAACAGATTGAGGGAACAAGTACAACACTTCTAATCACTGCAGACCACGGATTCAACGATGCATCTCTTGAAAATACTATATACACACAAGACCATCCAATGCTGGTGGATTGCCTAGAACTTCCACTATGTGGAGATACAAGAACATCTTTCTGCTATGTTAGGCCTGCAAAAACTGATATCTTTGAGAAGTATGTTACTGACAATCTGCATGAATACTGCACAATTCAGAAAAGCCAAGAACTAATCGATGAAGGATGGTTTGGTTTATTTGAGCCAAGTCCAAGACTTACTGGCCGTGTAGGAGACTACACCCTCCATCTCAAAGAGAATCATGCGATTCTGAACAGCTTTCCTGGGTTTGACCCATTGGTATTGAAGGGACATCATGGCGGAGTAACCGCTGATGAGATGATGGTTCCACTAATTGTTATTGATTGCTAGGAAGTTCTAGATAGTTCACATGGATATACAACTTACATCTAGTACAGTTAAAGGTGTGAGTGTTCAAGAGGAATTGGTGAATATGGGATGGATTCTGTTGCTCTAGTTAAATGTGAAAATAACATCCAGAATTCCCTTAGAGAAGGGCTGAAGCTAATCGGAGGTTTTGGCAACCTCAAGAAACTTGTTCTCATCAAGCCAAATATATGTACAATTTCTGACGATACTGGCTATTCAGTAACAAGGATTGACATCATTGAAGCAATTATTGAATTACTGTTTGAGATTGACAAGGAATTGTCGGTCAAAATCGTGGAGTCCAATAGTCAAAGCAAGAACACAATGGAGGCTTTTGAAAGGTTCGGCTATCGGGCACTTGCAGATAGAATGACAGAGAAGGGATACGACGTGTCACTTCTAGATTTGAGCGTACCTCCCCTGATGTCGATTCAATATACCAGTCCGGATTCTGACACACTTGAGATATCAACTACGTTATACAAACCGGAAAAGTACTTCATTTCCGTAGCTGTTTCAAAGACCCATCCTACAACGTTCATCACGGGAGCTCTGAAGAATCAATTCGGGCTCATAGCAAGAAAAGACCAGGCACGCTATCATCCACGAATTGACAATGTAATTGTTGATCTGAATCAATTCGTAAAACCAGACCTTTGCATTGTTGATGCTCGAGTTGGCGTTGAGGGGTGGAATGGTCCAAAGACGAGAGAACTTGACGTGCTGATAATCGGACGCCAGCCTGTGTCAGTAGATGCCACCATGACTCGAATGATGGGCTTTGAGCCAGAACAGGTTAGCCACCTAATGAAAGCAGCTGACTATGAACTCGGCACCCTCAATCCTGAAATACTTGGTGAATCAATCGAATCTATCAAAGTGGAATTCAATAAGGCAAAATGAGCCTATGTGAGGTCATATTGACTGACTAGTTCCTTGAAAGCGTGGTCCAGATCATTCTCAGTATCTCTGGACAAAGCTGTAGGAGTGTGGCTATTCAATAGAGATTCCACTTTCTTTCGAGCCCTCTCATTGATGTTCTTTGACCCACCTTTTATCCATGTATCTGTAGGAAGACGGTCAATGAGGTCCGTAGGCATGAAATGCTCAGCTCGGAAGTTTGATGCAGTGTGTCGTTGCCCTAAGAAATCTCCACCCGGACCTACCTTGTGAATTAAGTCTGGAATTCCTTCTATTCCATCGACATTCAGACCATCAATCAAACGGTATCCTGCACCACAGAGTTCGTTATCAATAACAAGTTTCTCCAAGGATTGCATATTGATGTATGCAAGGGCTCCAGGACCAGATATGATGTTAATTCGGCTCATGACTCCAAATGCAATTCCCAATGCAGATTCAAAACCGGTCTGTGCATCTATTGCTTTTGAATCACTGAGCCCCAAGTATGCATGTGTAGGCAACTTGTAATACTTTCCAACATCTGCAGCTGAACACGCAGCCATAATTGATTCGACAGATCCGAATCTTGGGGTCGCATATCTCTGATCAAATGTGCTAGGAGCTCCACCATATATTATTGGAGCACTAGGGCAGGCCAGTTGTGCAATCACGATTCCACTCAGTATCTCCGCATTGGTCTGAATAATCGTACCGGTAATCGTAACAGGGCTAGTAGCCCCCATCAATGGCGCAGGAACTATCTCCGATGGGATTCCTGAAGTTGCACAATCAATTAGGTTCTGACAAGTGATATCACTCCAAGTAAGAGGGGATGATGGGCAGCAATCAAAAATTGCTCGTGGTTTGGTTTCAAGGTAATCCGGACCACCTGCAACAATCTCCAAAAGTTTTTTCATATCGTGAAAACCCTCTTTTCGAAATGCTCCTGTCACAATTGGCTTGGGAGAATTCTTCAGGACTAGAAAAAGTCTGTAAAAATCTGAAAGAACCTCTGGAACATCTGAAGGAATGAGTGCGGTACTCTGTGCCTTGAGATGATCTAGACCATCGACAAGACGTACTATATCTACTAAATCGTTCGTGGTTCCCTTTCGAATCTCTTGTGTGATACGGTCTCTGAAATAGGTGACACTTGAACCAGGATTAAAGATGACATTATCATCACCGACGCGCTGAGACCTGTTTCCTTCTCGAGTATAAAGCTCAAAAGACGCAGGACAGCAACGGAGGCACTCTTCAACTAGTGCAGGAGGTATCTTCACAGAATCAGATTCGATATTGCAACCAGTCTCTTTCAACAGCTCGAGGGCCGCATTATTCTTGATTTTCACTCCAGTGGATTCCAACACCTCAAGAGAAGCTGAATGGATTGCGATAATATCATCATGGGTAAGGAATCTGACTCTAGTCATTCATATGGCTCCTTTGAATTCGCTGCCAATGAGATGAATCCTAGAATAAACTCCTCGTTAAGTAGCTAACGCGGATGAAGAAATTCTGTGCTCAGATTACTTTAAGGTAGACCCGAGTCATAGCACGAATATCGTCGAAGTTTATCCGCATCTCCCGTATTTTTGCTAGGTCAGTGCTGTAAATTGGTTGACGCATATCTAGAAGATTTGGAGTTCGTCTACAAATCTGTTTGTCTGTCAATCTACGAAGCGCATCAGAAACAGAGCGAGGTGAGAGAGTAACTTCACTACGAATTTGCTTTGGGGTCATTGGACCCTTTGACGCAAGTTTATCAAGTACAATCAGCGCACTTATTGGTAGTCCAGTTAAAGCCAAGATTCGCTCACCGTCCCGTGTTTATCGGCAAAAAGGAAGCCGAAACCTTGCCGTCCTATTGTCGGCAAGTTATTTAAGTGTATTTTGCCGCGCAATCTGTCGAAAATAATCCTGGACGATATGGGCATCGCCAGAATAATCATCGATACCGTTACCATTATGAATCCGTCAGAATTATGTACACCTAATTACTGAGCATAGTAATGGTTGTGATTGACTGAGCAAGAAATGGTCGTTGGACGAGAAAGACCTCAAAATTCTCACTGCATTGGACGGTCTTGGTGGTAATGCCTCTGCACAACAAATCAGTGACTATATTCACAAAGAGATGAAAGAGGAGAGAGGAGAAGAGCCAATTCCGGCGAGAACGGTCAGATACAGAATCTCAACCCTATTTGAACGAGGTGTGCTTCTCCCATCAATACTCCAAACAGATGAGAGGAAAATAGGACTAGGAGAGGGAATACTTATTCTTCAGGAAGGCCCTGCCATGAGCAGAGTCCTAGAGAACGTGATTCAACAAATCCCAATTTTCTATTGGTATGTACCAGCTCACGGAAGGTATGATGGCTACTTGATACATACGGTATTCGATTTGAATACGCCAAAAATGATTACTGAAATTGCCGAGAGCATGAAGAAAAGAGGGTTCATTACCAACCATACATTCTTTGAGATCGTTGACTATGAATCCAAAAAAATCGATTTTACAAAATACCGTTCAAGTGGACGATGGGTTTGTGACTGGGAAAGATGGAAGAAGAACATCGAAAAGAACATGAAAGACTTACCCGAATCACCATTCAAATTATCCAAA
>CAYMLT010000121.1:0-8819 GCA_964391265.1 uncultured archaeon | reverse complement strand
TCTCGTGTGAATGGAGTCACATCTTCTTCCAGAGTGCGTAAGGCTAAGAGCCTTTTTCTTGTCCTGTATGCCGCTAGGGCACCTCTACCTAGTAAAAGGGCTATTGGTATAACCCACCACATCAGCATTAGCATTGTAGATTCAAGTTGAAGCATCTTGATTTCAGGCATTTCCAGTTATTAAAAGAAGTTAAGGGTAACGTCTCGAGCAGATTCGTCTTCTTTATCAGGTGGTTCGAGAAAAATCCCAGTGAGGCGCTTTCATTGTCACATTCTACCCGAGATATCCAAAAGAAACTAGCGGACTTCGGAGAACGTCAATTCAACGAAACCGGAGCTCAGGCTGTTGAAATACTAAGAGTGAAGGCTGTTGTTATTCGGAAATATTGGAAGCAAATGAGGGGGATTGCCTTCATTGTTGCAGTTGTTAATTCTAATCGTGTGAGAGTTTACTTCTTCACTTCCGAAGGAGTAATGCTGATAGGCGAGAACATCGAACCTGATCAGTATCAAAAGGTCAGAAGCAAGTCTAAACTGGTGAAGAAATATGAAAAGCCTACGCCCCCAACCAAACTAGAACTGAGAATGGAAGCAACTGAAGAACTACGATCTGAGCTCGCGAAATCTCTTAGGAAGGTTGCAAGGTTTCTGGGCGAGAAGGAACCATCCTTCCCCACGGTTTTTGTTTCGCCGCAAAATCTTGAGGCAACTGGTCAATCATTTGGCATAATGGTGGCGGATGATGGCGCATTTATTTTCCAAGAAGATGACGTAAATTCGAGCCTTTTCAGAGGTCTTGCAATTCGAACAGCAATTCTCGCTCAAATAAATGCCAACAAAAGGCAAGAATCATTCAGCCACTGCTTTGGAAATGCAGTTGCTTCATTTTTATTGAAAAGCAAAGATAAAGACAGTTGGGACCAAAAGTGGTTCAAGGAAAGTAAAGATGATGTTCTTAGCCCAATCGTTTTTCATCTTCATCATCATGTAACTACATATGGCGCAGACGGTTTGTCCAAGATTCTTAATATGATACGGTTTTCGCCATCTGGTGTGCAACCTTCCAAATGGATTGCAGCTCTTGATGTAATCCATTCAACTCACGAGGTTTCACTCGGCACGG
Organism: uncultured archaeon; assembly: GCA_964391265.1. Lineage (GTDB taxonomy): Archaea > Asgardarchaeota > Thorarchaeia > Thorarchaeales > Thorarchaeaceae > MP5-2226. The sequence goes on along the minus strand of CAYMLT010000121.1, from coordinate 7,697 downwards.
AGGCATGGCACAGCATTGATGGATTTTGTTCTACCTTATCTAAACCTCGAAAGCTTGCTTCAAAGCGCCATCAAATCCATAGTATTCATCTATCTCCAAGGATTATTTCGAATCCTTGTCCAATTGGTGTGAATCTCTGTCTTTCCATAGAAAAAACGAAAAATGGATTTACAGAAAGCTGGCTAGATGTACAATATCGAAACACAGATGAACTCCAGAGTCTTGTGCTTCAACCTGACATCGGAGATGAATTGGTTTCGATTCAATATATGCTTCAGCTAGAAGATATCATTCCAAAGTCTGGAGGAATCGAATCAAGGGGAAAGGATATACTGCGCTGGGCTTTGAAGGTTCTAGGTGTTGAAGGCCCTCAATCATCAAGGTTTGCTGCATCAATAAAAATGGGATTAAAACCAATCAGCGAAGCTGAGAAGGCGGTTCTGGAAAGACTTTGCAGTGGAAACCTGGAAATACTTGCTAACACCCTCGTTGGGTCTCCTCAGAGGGTGGACTCATTAATTGATTCTGGTTGTATAGTGCTGGTTCCTGATTTCGCGCATATAGGACTCTATCCAAATCTGCTCATAGTTGGAGCAAGCAATAAAGTGCCAGAATTGATTCAGAACTATGTACTAGAAGCAACTGTTCTAACGACAATAACGGACCAATCTTATGCTATCGTTAGTGCTCCTCCAATTTGGGCTACACGCATACTGGCGGCTTCAACCAATGACGTTTCGTATTATCCAATAAGATCTGTAATTTCGGAAAGACGGATAATCCGCCATGAGCAACCGTTTCCAAGCAAAGCAGTTTTCTCATGGTGATTTCAAGGTAGAATTTTCTTGAGGTGCGCTGAATAGTTCAAGTACCAGTTCATCCACTTGTACAAAGGTGTCTTCAGTAATTTCCTCTAGTTGAACTTCTGGAATCATTTCTTGTAATCTACTAGCAAATTCTCGTAGCAGGAATCGGAGATCAAAAGACTCCTCTTGTGCAATCAGTGTCACAATCCGTGTTTCAGTGTGCTCCATCATAAGGGTAAAACCTTCATGATTAATAGACCGCAACATGCCAATCTTACCCATAACCTCGCTCGAAAATGTTGTAATTGCCGATATGAAACCACCAATCAAGCCGCTATCCATCTCAATCTCCGAATTAAAATGATAGACGTACTCCGAAAGACCTGACTCCTTGCACAGTGTTATTAGAACGTGTATGTCTGGTCGGGGTATAGCTTTGAATGTTCCTGCAGGTCTGAAGGCGGCAACTCGCTGCATTTCTCTAGATAAATCCGGTTCTGCATCTGGTACTGAATTTCTGCCTTCTATGAGATCAAGTCTTCGCTCCGCTTGCTGAATAAGTCTGGAATCCTCCACAAATGAAGCCACACTTAGAGCTCTATCTACGTCCCCTTTTGCCTCCATCTTTTTGTTGGCAAGTAGAAACATATCGCTTCGAAGCAGTAGCGCTTCAGAGTACAAATGCTGCAAACCTTGCTCTTTTGCAATCTGAATCAAATCATCAAGATGATAGACCGCTTTGTTCAGCTCCTCCTCGTCACCTTCATCCTGATATGCTTGCATATGTGTTTGTGCCAAATTCATCTCTCCTCGAACAATGATATCGAAGAGGGATTCTTCTCTTCCAATTCTGATTGTATCTTCAAAAGTCTTTACAGCAAGTTTCCATTTGCCACGAGCTGCGTCATAAACACCCTTTGCTAAGAGATATGCTGCGATGTGGAGGACTTTTTCAGATGTTTCCACAACATCTTTCACCCTCTTCAGATACTTTTTGGCTTCATCCATTCTGCCTTTTCTAACAAGCAGGATGACATACCACGCATAAGCCTCCATGGTTCCAAACTGTGTCTTCTCTTCTAATCTGATTCCTTCGGATAGGTATTGCTCAGCTTCCTCATATCTACCTGTCTGCAAAAATATTTCTCCCAAGTTGGTTAGAGGAGCAATCTTGGCGACATCCATCTCGATTAGTTCATATGACTTTTTGAAAAACTCCACTGCATCGTCAAAATTGAGTGTATTCAATCGCAATGTTCCTAGGTTATTATAGGCGATTCCTAGGCCTAAATTAAATGAAAGTGTTTCACTTATTTCCTTGACCCGCAGATAGTGTTTTTCGGCCTCTTGAAAAGATCCTGAGAGATTGCATATATTACCTCGTAGGTTTTCGGAGAGCGCCAGAAACATCCTATCATTTCCTTTAAGTGACATTTCTTGAAGAGTATCATTGATTCTTGCTGCGCGAGTTTCCTGTCCTACCACTCTCAGTAAATCACCAACAACATAGAGCGTGAACATTGTTTCAGTAAGGGGTTCTTCAACTTGCTCTGGGTAAGTTTCAAGAAGATTGTCAAATTCCATAACCGCAATTATTACACTCGTGTCCTTTTCCGCGGCAGCAAGCAAGACCTTGGTTGTGCTCAGACGAACTTGATCTGCTGGAGATGACTCTTCTGTAACAGCAGATTCCATCTCCCCCAGAGCTGAACGAAGCCCTTCTGTATCAGATAAGATAAACAATACGATACTTCGGAGGCTTATCACCTCGACATTGCCTGATCCCGTGGATATGAATAGAGCTTCTGGTAACCTCCCTCTCGTAAGGCAAGCTTGCACTCCTAGAGCAATAATATCATCTGATTGTTCTTCCTTCATGCACTCTTTTGTCGCGATGTCAATGACAGTATCTGTAAATGCGGCAAAGGAATCCTGTCCCCCAATTACCCTTCCTTCGGCTGTTCTGATAATCTCTTCCCATGGTATAGAGGGTCGAGACCTCAAATGGATGAATTCTGGGGGAACCTCTTGTACGGTCACGGTAGGCACTACTGAGCAAGAGCGCATAAATCCGTATTGGCTGTTGTGGTTTCAGTTGTCTGAAGCGGAATCTTCATAGAGTATGGCGAATAACAAATGGCAGCAGTTTTCTGGAGCTGATGATGAATTGTTTGAGATGATGGAAACCGCTTTAGAGTCAGGTCGTAACCTAGATGCCAAATACATTGAGCTAAGAGGCGAATCTGGTTTTGTGGAGTATTTACAGATGGAGGATGGAAGAGTCAATGCTCTCACTCAACGACTTGAGAGAGGTGTTGCTATTCGTGTTCTTGCCGATGGTGCTTGGGGCTTTGTTTCAACAGGTGATCTTGATTCACTTGATAGCGCTGTATCTGATGCATGCAAGATGGCAAAGGCCGCAGCAAAAACAAGACGAGAACAGATTGAACTTACTGACATACGGAGCTATGAAGAGATTGTCAAGATGAATGTAAAGCGAGATCCAAGATATGTTCCCATTGAAGAGAAAATCAAATACATGGGTGACATGACCAAAGCCATACGCGATTTCGATGAAAGAATTACTGCAGTAACAGTAAAGATACGAACTGCATCTGGAAAGAAGCAGATTGTGACATCTGAAGGAACTCGTATTGAGCAACCCATCATGTTAGTTTGGTCTTATCCTTGGGTTTCTGGAAAAGAGGGAACTCGAATGAGTGCGGCGCGATATGAAGAAGCATCAACTCATGAAGGGTGGGAATACATGGAGAATGTGGCTACTCCTGAATATGTTGGAGAAGCAGCAGCAAAGAGAGTCAAACTTCAGCTTGAAGGAACCTCTGCAAGAGGTGGGTCATTTCCATGTGTTGCTGGGCCTCGAGTAATTGGGGTGCTTGCTCATGAGGCGCTAGGACATCTTGCAGAAGCGGACCTTACCGTTCAAAGTGCATTTAATGGAAAAGTGGGAGAGGTGGTTGCCGCTGATGGAGTCAATATGATTGATGATGGAACCATTACCGGAGGTTTTGGAACCTCTAAATATGATGATGAAGGGGTTCCCGCTACTAGGGTAAATATCATCAAAGACTCTGTACTTACCGAGCTTCTAACGAATAGAGAATATGCCGCTAAGATTGGGCAAAGGCCAACTGGGAATGCAAGAGCTGAGAGTTTCTTATTTCCACCAATCATTAGGATGAGGAATACCTTCTTTGATAGAGGTAGCCATTCCTTTGAGGAATTATTTGAAGGAATAAAATTCGGATATTTCTGCGCTGATTTCAGAGGCGGGCAAGCTCAGATGAATGCAAGTTTTCAAGTTGGCATTCAAGAAGCATATGAAATTGTAGACGGAGAACTTGGGAAACCAGTAACCGATCTATCCATTTCCGGAATTGCCACAGATTCTCTATTCAAAGTTGATGGTATTGCCAGAGACGACTTTCCGTGGGAGGTCGGACGCTGTGGTAAGGGTCAAGAGGCCTTCGTTGCCTCAGGTGGACCAACAATACGGTTTGCTGAAGGCGGTATAACGTTTGGAGGTAAGAACTAATGCTATCAGAAAAGAAACTTCTCGATATCTGCAAATATGTTGTGGAAGAAGGTAAGAAGCTTGGTGCAGACCAAATTGAAGTTCAAGCACAAGATTCCACCGACCTGGAAGCTGTTATAGAAATGGCGCAAGTTTCTACCGTGAATCTAAAAGCGGGTGTTGAGATTGCCATACGTGTCTTTATTGGAAAGAAGACAGGTTCTGCTTTCACCAATATAGCTTCGAAAGAAGCAACAATGGAAGCCCTCGAACTTGCTCTTGCTGCGGCTCGTGCGACCACGGAAGACAAAAATACTCCGCCGTTACCCAAACCTGCAGAATATGCAGATATTCAGGGTCTCTGGGACGATTCACTGGAAACCGCAGAAGCCTCGAAAGCTGCAGAAGTATCCGCTCTTCTTGTTACAAAGAGTACATCGGCTGAGCCCGGTATTATTCCTGGATTCGGAGGGACGGGAAGTCAAATTGCTTCTGGTGCGTATGCGAATAGCAACAATGTAGAGCATTCCGAAAAAGGATCAGTAGCATATACATATCTTGGGTGTGTTGCTCCAACCGAGAATGGAATGACTCCCATGGTTATGGCATTTGATGTCCGGCGGGATCCTGCTCTCGAAGTGGATCGGGTTGTGGATGAAATTGTTGAAACAATTAGAATAGTCAAGAGATCGGTTCAAGGAAAAACTGGGAAATTTACGGTGGTAATGCACCCCTCCGCATACGGTCAGATTATGCAGCATACCCTCTTTGAATCCATTAGAGGTGACAACGTAGCTCGCGGAAAGTCCAAAATTGGAGATAAGTTAGGTGAAACTATCGCAGCAGAATTGATTACAATTGTTGATGATGGAACAGATGTCCGTGGAATGAATGCATCCATTGCAGATGATGAAGGAGTTCCTCGTCAAAGGACCCCCCATATTGAGAAGGGTGTCTTGCGATCCTTCATTTGGGACAATTACTGGGCACAAAGAATGGGTGTTCAGAGTACTGGGAATGCCAGCCGAAACAAACGTCAGGGACTAGTCGAAGTTTCAACATCCAATATTATTCTGGAACCTGGGAATCGGGAGATTGAGGAAATAATCTCCGATATCGATTATGGCTTCTACATCCGTGGGGTTCAGGGAGCTCACAGTTCGAATCCGGAATCTGGCGACTTCAGCATTGTGGGAAATCCCACCATCCTCATAGAAAATGGCAAGATGGTGGGTGCTGTGCACGGGCTAATGGTCTCAGGAAATACGTTTGACTTGCTGAAGCAGGCTATAGAGGTTGCCAAGAAACCTCTCAACATGCAGACGGTTATTGGCCCCGAGATTGTCTTCAAGGATGTCGATATCATATCCAGAGAATAGTTAATCGGGTGGACCAAGTCCACCCATCTCTTCTTTTACAAGAAACAGAAAGCATATCTGTCAAGCGCATCCATCGACAGATTACTCCAAGAGGTAGTACTATGTACAAGAGAATGCTACTGATACTGCTTGTCATGACCACGCTTCAGGTACATGTTGGTACCATAGCCGCATCATCCATTTCTACAAAACCTGTGGAAGTGCCAAGCACCGTAACCATCGAATCAATGCTTAGTTTGGAGCTTGCGAAACAACGAAACACATTCTCACTTGCTGATGATATTGGTGTAAGCGCTGTCCTGCAATTCGAAGATGAGCTCTCAGCTGCAGAGATTTCCTTTGCAGAAACGTCAGGCGTGCATTTCCATATGCGTAGCAATAAGGTGGTTCATGTTGGGTCATTCTATGTTGCCAGTGTTAGTGACTCTGCCTCTCTTCAGGCTCTAAGCTCCTTAGATTTGATACACGCATCTTCGGGCTCAAAACAATTCTATCCCGCATTGCCCTCTTCGGTTCCCTCAATAGGTGCACCAGATGTCTGGAATAACCTCGAACTAGATAATCAAGCTATCGATGGTACAGGGACAAGAGTAGCAATAATAGATACCGGAGCCGCCTGGCTTCATCCTTCGCTGTGGAGGGCTAGTACGGGCGAATTGGCACTCCTTCAGAGCGGCCCAGACTATTATGTTGATATCGACGGAGATGGAATTGTAGATTCAAATGAAGGTCCCATAAATTCTGTTGATGGGCAAACTGGCTCTTCATTTGATTATTCGAGCGACTACTTGTTCATCGATATTGATGATAATGGGCTCTTTGAATATGCAGAAGGAGATAGATGGCTTGGAGGCATTGATGAGAATGCTGATGGATATATCTCATTAAACACTGAAAATGTGGTGCTCTTGGGTGAGTCCAAGGTCGCAACTTTCTATGACCAATATTCTGGCAATGTCTACATTCGAGGAGTGAACCTAACCGATGCTATCTCGTTAGGAGATACAAACGGGCACGGCACTCATGTCGCATCAACTGTTGCCGGCGGTCAGCCAGGGATGACGTCCTATGTTGGTGTTGCACCTGGAGCTGATCTCATTATTATCCGGAGTACTTTGGATTCATCGGCAGTCATTGATGGAATTGCCTTTGCCATTGAGAATGATGCCGATGTTATTAACATGTCATTCTCCAGCTATCTTGGATTTTTAGATGGGACTGATCCTGAAGACATGGTCATTAGCGAGGCGATGCTGAAGACTGGCACGATTTCTACTTTGGCTGCTGGAAATCTTGGAGGTCGGCCAAAACACGCCTATTTTCAAGTGCCATCTGGCGGGGAAGGAAGCGCCACTCTCTCTGTGATTAATCCGCCGGACTATTCATTCGTGAGTCTGCTTTGGCGCAGTACCGACGATGATGAGCACGTTGTGCTTTCTCCACCCGGTGGCGAAGATGTCGATCTTGGCTCGTTCGGCGATATTGCTGGAACTCCTAGACAGATTGAAACAGACAATATCTCTGCATACGTGTTTTCTGATACAAGCAACAAAGGATTGAATCGGCTTATTGTACAAGTTTCGCAGGACTCTCACTATTGGGACAGAGGGTCATGGAGGATTTCTGTAACAAACCCATCTGGAGCTGCAATTTCTGTAGATGGCTATGCTTGGGATAATTCTTGGACTGGTTCCGCATTGAGATTCACTTCCAGCATTGATTACACTCGTACAATAAGCAGCCCTGGGACAGCTGATCTCGCTGTTTGTGTTGCCTCATACAATGAAGTGACTGAACAAATAAGCGCATCTTCAAGTGTAGGTCCGCGTATCGATGGTATTCCCAAGCCAACTATCGCTGCTCCTGGAGATGCAATCCGTGCGGCATTCAATAGTGTGAGCAACCTCTGGATATCGCGATCTGGTACAAGTATGGCTGCGCCTCATGCCGCTGGCGTAGTTGCACTCATCAAGCAAT
>CAYMLT010000120.1:0-8822 GCA_964391265.1 uncultured archaeon | reverse complement strand
ACCCGGCGGTATATCCTGTATCAAAACCTCTAATTCATTGAAAGTTCGTTCCACACATTTCGCAGGCTCTCTTGCTCGCTCGCATAGCAATCCTATGACCCATTCGAGATAAGCTCCAGTAAGCGTAGCATTGCTTTCTATAGTGTACATTAATGGAAGCATATGATGACCTGACCAAATACGCATCTGCTTGTCACATACGAGTTTGTCTGTGAGTAGCATCACTGGGGCAGTACTTCCTGCAATTACTCCTATTTCATTTGGTTCTGCTTGAGCTGCAATAAGGGCACAATGTGTATCAGTACCACCTTGAATAACGGGAGTCCCCTCCGGAAGGTTGCACTCACTTTTTCCTTTTGGAGTCACATTACCGACGATTTCTCCTGCAGATGAAATCTCAGGAAGTACACCTCTCTTCAAGCCAAGAATGTCAAGTATCCTATCACTCCATTTGCCTGCTCTAATGTCATAGAAGCCTGTTGAGCTGGCTGTAGCAGGCTCAGTAACATATACTCCTGAAAGTCTGTATGTCAGCCAATCACTGATCGGGAGAATATGCGCTATGCGCTCATACATCTCAGGTTCTTCTTCCTCAAACCATGCCACTCTCGTTGGCATAAACATCATCGGAGGCCAACATCCGGTAATCTCATGATATCCGGTGCCAATTGTATCCTCGATCACATACTGAGTCATTGAGCCCCTAGCATCAATATTCGGCCCTCCGTGTAACTCCTTTCCGTCTTGATCAAGTATGATCATTCCATGTCTTTGACTTGTAGTAGATACAGCATCTATCTGGACTCCTTTCAGGACTGCATTGCCCACCGCCTCCCTAACAACTGTGCAAGCAATCTCCCAGAAATGAGATGGTACAAACTCCTTGGCAACCTCAAAGAAAGGAGGTGTTTCATAGGTCCATGTTCGTTTTACTAGAGCGATTACTTTGCCCTTGGGGTCCACGATTATGCATCTTACTCCAGTGGTGCCAGCATCTATTGCAGCAACTGCCATTTCATTAACCTCTATTGCAATACTTCTGGGTTGAGGATGTTATCAGGAATACCTCCATCAAGGAATGTCTCTATAGCTCGAACAAGGGTTTCTGTTTGACGTTCAATCGTTTCCGTAGTATTTCCCGCAATGTGGGGAGTGACAGTTACATTGTCCAGTTCAAGAAAGATATTATCAGAATCCACAGGCTCCATTGAAAAGACATCCAATCCTGCTCCGGCTATCACTCCTGTTTTTAGCGCATCTAGAAGGGCGTATTCATCTGTGATGGATGCTCTTGCCGTATTGATGAAAACGGCACTCTTCTTCATTAAAGCAAACTGCTCCTTCCCCAACATCCCTCTAGTTTCTTCTGTCGGTATGCAATGAACTGTAACAACATCTGACTCCCTCAGTAATTGGTCAAGGCTTACGGATACTGCTCCTACTTGTGCAACTCTATCTGCATTAGCGTAGGGGTCGTAGAAAAGTATCTCCATTCCAAATGCAGCCAGTCTCTTTGCAACTTCATACCCAATGGTTCCGAGACCTATTATCCCTGCTATCTTCTCATGAAGTTCTGTTCCAATGGTGTGTGTGTAAAGTCTAGCAAAGTCGCCAAAATCATCAACGAAAAAATCATCTGAAATGAACCGCCTTGCAGCGTCTATCCTTCTCAGTTGATTGAGAATCAGTGCCAAGGTGTGTTCTGCGACTGCAATGGTGTTTCGTCCCAATACCGAAACAACTGGGATTTTCCTTTTTGTAGCTGAAGGGATTGAGATATTGTTCGGTCCTCCTCTTACGCAACCAATGAATTTGAGGTCTGTCTTCTTGAGTACTTCCTCTTTGATTTCATCTCCCTCAACAATGACCATTTCTGCGCCGCTCTCCTGCAGAACAGCGACAAATGAATCCCCTAGGTACAATTTACCCGTATTCAGCCAGCTGCGATAATCGACATCGATTCCCTTTTCTTTGAGACGAGATATTCCGGAATCTGTGAATGGAGCAGTAATCAGTAGTTTCACTCCAAACTCCCCTTTCAATAATGATGTCTAAAGCAATAGTTTCTGTAATTTTAGTAGATCTGGTACCTCACCCTTGGTTTTGAGTTTTCCCGATGAATATGCCGCCATCGGACTCTGAGTCTTTTCGATGATCCCGAAGAACACAGTTGAATCCATTGTCACTTCCAAATCTGCTTCAACTATCCCTACCCCAATAGCATCCAGAGTTGCATTACCAATTTGCATGAATATTTCGACATCTAGGTCAGGAAATCTAAACTGTAGGATCTTGTTATATCCTTCAAATCTCTTCTTGATTTTTGGATCTTCAAATTTCACTTTGAGTTTCCTTAATTCATCTAAAATCCTCTCTTTGGTCATCATTATCTCCGGAAAGTTGTAAGGGCATTCGATGTTATATCTTCTATGAAAACCGATTTCTTCATCTATCTAAACTGATATAGCCTTGGAGATTATTGGGTAGAAACATGCCCGTCAATATTATCCCGTTCTTTTCGAACTTGTCCACACCGTGCTTAATAGAGACTCTTACAAAGCATCTGGCAGAATCAGGTACGCGGCTGATTACACCCTCCGAACTCAAAAAGGTGATTCAGAATGGGGAGAACATTGATGGGGCGATGAATGTATTCTTCATCGGTACTGGTGGTACCGAAAACCAAGTTGCTGATTTTGTTGAAGAATTCAAAGTATCACCTCCTTTCATTATGCTAAGCCACCCCGGAAACAATTCTCTGCCTGCCGCAATGGAAATCCGCACCTATCTTGCACGAGGCGGCAATAAGGCTACGATAGTTCATCAGCCCCTCAATGGTCTTGTTGAGAAACTAAGAGCGTGGCAGTCTTTTGCAGGAATTTTGGAAACACTGAGTAAATCAAGATTGGGCTTGGTTGGGGAACCTTCCTTCTGGTTAACTGCATCAAAAGTCAATAGAGAGGAGATCAACGAAAACTGGGGAATTATCTTTCATGATTATGACCTGAAGATACTAGAAGAAGAGAAAGATCTTTCTGCATCAGACAAAATAAAATCAGATTTTATAGGCAATGCATCCAGTATCGATATACCCATTCAAGAGATTGAAAATGCCTCTGCCGTTGCTGCTCGTCTCCAGACCCTAATGAAAGACGAATCTCTTTCGGCAATAACGGTTCAATGTTTCGACTTTCTCATGAAAACAAAAATCAGTGGCTGCCTTGCACTATCTCACGTAAACAACCAATCAGATTGCACTGCGGGTTGTGAAGGAGATATTCCTACGACATTCACAATGTTGCTCTCCCGTCTATTGACAGGCTCATCTGGATTCATGTCAAATGTCACTAATGTTCAACCGGAATCCAATTCTGTGACTTTCGCCCACTGCACTGTTGCAACATCTCTTGTTTCAAAATATGAAGTGACAACGCATTTTGAATCTGGGATGAGCGTAGGGATAAGGGGAATCTTTGATCAGCAGGATGTTACTGTTTTCAAGGTTGGAGGAGAAAAGCTAAGCGATTATTGGGTTTCATCAGGCAAAATAGTGGAGAATCTTCGAAGTGAAGATGGTTGCAGAACTCAAATTAGAGTGAGCATTGATAAAGATGTGAACTATTTCCTAGATAATTCTCTTGCAAATCATCATGTAGTGATTCCCGGTGTCCACTCTGAACTAATTGAGGACTTCTTTGCTTTTGTATCACTCAGAGCGTAACCGCATCCTCCTCCGGAAGCTCTCCTGGAATGATTGGGAGCACTTCAAGTTGATACATTACGTTCTCAAAAGCGGAAAGCATGGCGTTCCATTTCATGTCCTCTTTTCTGCCTTCGAGTGCTGCATCGAGAAGGCTCACTACTTTATCGAAATCCTCTCTTGAGAATGAATCATCAATAACTCCATTATCCTTTAGCTCTTCAAAAAGCGTGTCATCATCTGTTATGTCCGCCACATCTGGAAGGTTGTATTTCTCCTTCAATCTCTCAGAGAGAAAATACCTCTGCATTGAGGAACTAAATGCATCATAGTATGATGCTATTGCGTTTGCAACATCTCCTCGTTCTCTACGAATATCTCCTCCTCTCATGTGAAGCTTGGCTCTCAACAGTGCCTCCGCATCTGGAGGCGTACCTTCTGCAATAAGTCCTAAGTGAGGCATCTTTATCATGGAATAATTCACAATAGTTAATATACATCTTGTGGTTAGTTCGGATTTGCCAGTGCACCTATTTTCGATATTTTCTCGACAATGGCATTTTTGATAGTGTTATTAGGCTAATGGGGCAATAAGAATCCCTATATTTAATATTAGGATATTATCATATCAGTATACGGGTGTTCCAATCATATTGGCAGAATACTGGTTATACGAAAGCGACTAGAATCGAAAGTGCAGATGAATAATCAGGATTCAACAAATAACCGGACTCGGCACGAATGATAGGTTATTGATACTGGAGGTAAAAGATGAATGGCGAAAGCTGACGAAACCAGAATTGATGAGCACATCGCAGAAGGAGCACTGACCATCTCTGAAATCATTACGGATCTTGGAGAAATGGGGATTATTCCATTTGAAACCCATTCCGGCCTCGATCACAAGAGCGTGTCAACGGATTCAATGTGGCGTCCGAAGATAGGCATTACTGCGAGTTCAAATGAAGAGTGTCATTATCTCTTTACAATTGCGGCAATGGCTGGATGGACTGCAGAATATGACATCCAAGGTCGTGGAGTTGTTTTAAGGCGGACCGCAAATGATACTGACGAAACACTTGGTTCCTGGGCATTATTACTCAATTCTGCAAGAATTGTGCTGGGTGAAATCGGATCTACGTGTAGCTAGTTCCCAAATATGGCGCGTATTGTTTTCGAAAAATAGAGAAACCCTATCGTTATATAACGGAAAAAAGTGATAGCAGATTTTGCAGAGATACGGGTCTGCTTCGTCCGCCGGGAGGACACTTGATTGCAGAAACATAACATTGATACATCTGAAAAGGCCCTACGAGGCGATATCATCGATAATGCCATGGAACAGAATTTACGGACCAGACTCTCCACTTTTCCAAATGACTCACATTCTTGGTTTGTTCTTGGATGCCACTTGCGGAGATGCGGCAAATTGGCTGATGCAGAGAGAGCACTAAGACGCGCTGTTACATTGAATCCTGCTCCGCTTATGTTCTGGGCTGAACTTGCAGCAGTTTTGAATGGCCTCGGTCATGATGTAGTGGACCCTGAGATTCTTCAGGGTCTTGGAGTTGAACGGCCAGACTTCGATCCTTCTGACTCTTTGATGCACAGTATTGGACTATTAAAAGCTAATGACAGCTTGCGAAAATCTGAAGCTATTCCCCGAATCAACTCTCATCAAAGCGCACCATGCGTTTCATGTCCTGACTATACATATTATGGATGTACACGCCAAGATGCCTGTGCCGATTTAATACAATGGCGAACTGGAATGAAAAGCAAGTCCTGACTTAGGCGTTTCGATTACCATCAAACAATTTCAATCGTCTTTGATATACTCCTCCAGCAGGTCGCCCAGCATATTTCATGGTTGATAAAGTCCTGATAGCTTCAATAAATTCAGGGTTTTCCTTTGCCATCAGTAAATCGCTTCTAGATTGTAGGGTTTTCCTTCGTTGCAAGAACCCAACAAGTGTCAAGCACATGACTGCGAGCCAAACAAACAGGGTTGTTACAGTGAGAGCAAATGGTATTGGGGACAGGACGTACAATTCTGTTATTCCAATCAAAATAATTCCGATAATACCTAGAAATAACGAGTATTCAAAAAACCTGTCAATCTTCTTAGTCGCCAACCCTCTTCTTCTCTCCCCAACTAAGTATGCCGCTATCAGTCCAGGTTTATCGAGTTCTGTCCACTCACACCCCATTATGTTTGCTACTCGATTGTCAGATGAGTCTTTGACCTCGATAAAAACGAAGTCCTCAACTTCAGGTATTGCGTAAATCAGAACCGGATTTCCCAACTCTCGTTCTATAATGTGTCCGACATCTTTTGCTTTTTCATCATCCCAAACCTCTCTTTCTGGGATGGCTCTAGGAATGCCTTCTATGTTGGCACGGGTTGTGCTACCTAACATCATGAGACCAAATGTAGCACCTGTAAGCACTATACTCGCTGTTTGAATGAAAACTTCATCGAATCCATATACATGAAAGACCCATGCTACTAAGAATCCGATGAGCATTGATGAAATAATTCCAAGAGAGATATGAGAAACTTCCAGTGTGTTATCATCATCCTTTCTGTGTTTTTGAAGGAATTCCTCTTTCGCCCTTGCTTTTGTTTCAGGATGTGCAAATACTTCAACGCTTGCCCTACGTGGATGAATTCTATATGCCTTTTCTACCAGACGCTCAGATCTTCCGTTTGTGTATCGCCTGAGAATGAGAAATACTCCCCATGGCCATGACAAAACAAGAACCACTATCGGATTCAGAATGAAAGCAAGTATCAAATCAATATAGGGCGTGAAGAGAAAATATATGAAGCCTAATTCTCCTATCGTGGCAGCGATAAAGAAACCAATCCCCGCTATGAATCTGAGCAAAGAGTTAGTATTCCTAATTTTGGCTACTTCCCAAGCTATAACTACTTCTCCATACGTTGGATTCTGGAGAATTCTCCTAATTGATTCTGCAGATAGTAGAATGCATCTGTAGAGCAATGTTGAAGCACTAACAATTAAGGAATCTATACCCTTCTTTCTCCACAAACTGATGTTTCCATTGTAACCAATTTCATTTTTTGCCCTCTCTAGAATATCAAGCAACTGAGGCGAATCTACCGGTTTCTTGCGGCGTAGCAATGCAACTGCACTAGGAAGGAGATTCATCAAGGAAGCAATCAGCAATGCTGAAAGCAGTATGACTGTTATTTCGGGACTGAATACAAAAAACAGTACAACCCAGAGGAACATCCCCATCTGTGAAATTGACCATGATGGATCGTTTCTTACAAGAATATCATCAGTAGTTGGACCTCTAAAGTGACTTCTCAGTAGTCGTTCCATCTCAACCTACTCCTCCTTAGAATTCATAGTTTCAAACTGACTCTTAAATGTAATTCGAGAAGGGCTTAGCAGAGGCTATCTGGTTTCTGTCTGGAACGGATATACTCCCTAGGAATTGGATCCCTCTTTACCGTCATACTCGCGTTCATCTATTATCTCAATTAACGAGTCATTCCCCTGTTCCCGGATGGCAAATCTCTCGAGATCATCCGCCTTCGGAATCTGGTACGAGAATCCCTTGTAGATTAGGAGCGAACCCAGAAGTGCAACCATTGCAACCAATATGAACGTAGCAGCTAATCCATAGAGTGGGACAAATCCTCCGAAGAACCAGATCAATGGCATTGCAACGAGTATGGCCAAAGTTGGTTTGAGCGAATACATACTATTTCTGATCCTGTTTGGAATTACATTAATCATTACTCTTTGAGTAAGGATGTTGGCAAATGCAGTAAAGAAATCTGTTAACGCGAATATCACAAGTAGAATTATCATGGGAATTACAGACGTGACGGGCATTACGATAATGGGAATAGTTGTGAAGGGGAAATAAAGCGCTACAATCTCAACCGTTCCCGCAGGTGCATGAAAGATGATGAGGTTTAGAGCAATAAAGATGTAGAATACAAAACCGATTCCTTGGAGCAACTTGAATCTGGGTATCCATGTTTTGGGATCAAATCGCTTTGACCAGATTCCACCTCGTTCTTGAGCAACAACCAATGGAACGAAGTTGATTGTTCTATACGCGGCTACAGCCACATCTGTAATCAGGTATGAGAAATAAAGAGGAAAAAGAAGCAAATGCCACCATAGTGTTCCGGTTGCGAAGATGATTACATCGCCAATGATGAAGAATGTAATGAATGGATGCGACCCGAGAAACTTGACGCCATCTTTGAGAATCTGAAAATATCCCCCCAATTGAGTATGTTGTTCTTTCCTGATAGCTTCCGCTTCTGGAAAATCTTTCATTGTGGCGATGATAATAATCGCAAGAATAACACTGGCAATAGCCTGAATTGCGAACACCCATGTTCTTCCATAGAGCAAAGCAAGCCATGCTCCCGGCAAGAAAATTAATGTGGAAACTATCTGGAAGAACATTCCCATTCTTCCCAGCATCACTCCATACATCTTGCGATTTTGGTCATGCGGCATTGCTATTCGATAATTGTTGTCAATCCATGCTTCCCAAGCCCCACTTTCTTGAGAAAGGCTTAGTCCCATCAGGGCATAAATAAGAATGAAGAAATGGAATGGTGATTCTGAAGTTGAGATTGCTGTGATCCAGAAAGCTACTCCATAACAAAGAAAGGCTGACGCAATCACGTATCTTTGACCGATGCGGTCTCCTAATGCGCCGGTTGGATAATCCAGAACCGTCTGAATGAGTAATTGAATGATAACAAGAACACCAACAAGCCCGAGTCCAGCAATTTAGTCTCCTCCTCCAAGAAACTCTGCAATGTAGATCGTCCAGAATGTAGTAGAAATCATAAAAGTAGCGGCAAAGCTGGGCATTAGCAAAGCCATAATTCTCATGAGTCGAAAGGCCTCTGGAGTCGGCTCATCAAGTCCAAAGAATCTGGAAAGAATACCCACAATGCTCTACCTCGCTGTTAGACCACTTCCATATTCATCCGTATATAGGGTTTCATGTGTCCGCCAGTCGGATTTGTAAAACCGAAACATTTGATACAGGTTTCTCCAACTTCAATTTCCCGGAGACTGCAAACATGGAAGACATGATCGAAGAATGGAAGAAA
>CAYMLT010000119.1:0-8920 GCA_964391265.1 uncultured archaeon | reverse complement strand
ACCTAATTAATTAGGGAGATAGTCAGCTATGGTCAATCACGAAATCCTGCGAGAACATTCAGATAATGCGATTTCTGCAGCAATCGAAGGAAACCTGATTACCTTCATCGCTGAAGACATGATGAATATCCCACAGTATTTCACACCTCAAGTCGAAAGGAACGAGGAAATGCTACGATATTACTCAGGCATCCAATTCGCGGTTGAGAATGGAGTCTATGTACGTCGATTTCAAGAGGTCGACTTAGAACATAGAGTCGTTGAACAAATTGAGTTCTTCAGATCTAGAAAAGTGCCGCACATGTGGTATTTTGGGGCAGGTAGCTCTCCTCACACGATTGAGGATATCCTTCTGGACAACGGATTAGTCAAGAGTGAGTGGGATAATCCAGCAATGGCTGCAGATTTGCGCATACTTGATGAGGCTCAGATTTCGAATCAGATGAAGCGCTCTGGAGCTATAGTGACAATTGTGACTTCTGAGGAGAAACTTGAGGGTTGGATGGAGGTGTTCCGTGCAACTTCGGGATGGCCTGAAGAGGCTAATACTGCCTATCATCATACTTGCAAACACATGTTGAAAGACACTGAGAGGGCTATGCTAATACTCGCAGAGATTGATGGACAACCAGCTGGGATTTCGCTTAGTATTCTTTCTGAGGGAGTTGTTGGTCTTTATTCTGTTGGGACATTGGAAGAGTACAGAAGAAAGGGAGTTGGCACTCTCGTATCTCTAGCGGCAATGATAGCAGGAAAAGAGAAGGGGTATGAGATTGGAGTTCTTTTTTCCAGCCAGATGGGACAACGTGTTTATTCCAGAATAGGATTCAAGGAGCACTTCAAATATCGATTTTTCATGGACTTTCTAAAGTAGAATTGGCATGGCTCGGAAAATCATAAGGGCTATGCTTCTTCTTAATCCATTCTAGAGATATTTCTAATGTGGCATCCTCATATTTCTCAATAAGGACCATTACTCAGAGGCTATGCCATAATATATCATCATGTCGACATCAAGGCCACTCAGTTTAATGTACATCCACAACTGCATCTTGTGCATAGCGATGTGTCGAGTTATTTCAGGAATATAATAGGCCCAGCTATGCTGTGGTCCTTTCTCGTAGAAAGACTGCAGATTCTCTTCAAGCAACTGCTCGTCAGTCATCTCTCTGAATCTCTCTATCACGCCCTTTACTCCTTCGTCGAAAAGAGCCAAAGCGTCATCGATATCTTTGCGCCACAGGTCCTTCTCCATCTTCTGAGCATCCTCCACTGACTCTATTTCGCCTGAATAGAAACGCGGGTCCAGCGTTGGAATCTCTACGAGATGATTTAATAACTCTTCAAGTGGCTTCAAACTCTCGCTTGGTTTGAATCCAGACTTGACTTTTCTGGCAGTATCAATTACAACTCTAGCTTGCTTTGCCTCATGTTTGAAACTATCCAATAAGACTTCAACAATGCGTGTCAATCGTGTATCTCCTGTATTTGGCAGATTGGATTGAATACTAATCAATCTCTCTACTCTCCATGAAAACGCTCTTTCACCCTGAGCTTGGCTCTCAGAAACGTTATTCTGCTTTAGAAGCAGGTGGATTTTTACTACACTGTGAAAACTCACATAGTACACCCTACTGTCTGTGAGAATAGAATCCGCTGACTTGGACGCAGATTGAATTTTGCTCTGATACTTTCTTTATCACAATTATGGAACCAAGTAGCTAACCCCTCTGACGCAGCGAAGAGATTGATGTTCTGCGCGATGAATCCTGTATCTGTGTAATAATATGATTTTTGAACTTCAGGGTCCCCAATCCTCGGGTCAGGTTGGTCAGGTCCAGTATCATAACATGTAAGATCTACAACATAGAAGATGTTCATCGGTGTATGCTGTGTGAGTTTAGAAGCTCCACCCTGACCAGACAGAATGCTAAAGTCCCCCTCAGCGATTGGTGACAACTGATGAGGAATTGCCTCATACAAACATAGACCATTCCTCAATGCAACGTAAAGATCTATTTCTTGTGAATTACTTGCAGAGGGAGCTGTCCGCCCTGGTTTCCTAAAGGTTGGCTTCTCACGATTCACTCCAAAGGCTGCCCAAAGGAGGTTCGAGAGGAATCTCTCTCGAGTCGATTTTTCGATTAGTCCGTCTGAGTAGGAGGGCTTCCAGTAATGTCTTGCCACCTTTTCTCTCAGGTTCAAGTAGAATGATTGGATCCATTGCACATACCTACTCCTTGTCTAGTTCCCATTTCTGATAGACCGCATCGATCCCGTCACCTACGACTTCTATGTCAGAAATCTCTCCCATTCCAGCCTCATGAAGCCAACGAACGTGGTCAATAGTATAGGGATCGATGCCAATACATCTTGCAGCTGTTGCATCTGCAGCTACAGGATCGACACTTGCTATGATTGTGTCCATCTTCACTGCTGTACCACTCCATGGGCCACTACCTGATTTACCGTAAAAGCCATCGATAACACTGAGTGTGGGTGGTAAGGTCTTGCAGATATCATAGACGAAGTTGCTCGTTCCAAATTTGTGCATGGAGTATTTGTTCCGTGTCGTAAGCATACCAAACATATTCTTCAATCCCATAGTGATTGTTACATGATGCAGTGTCTTCATTGTTGGCACTGTGACGATAGCTGACTCCACAGCAATCCGGGCTACCTTGAATCGCTCTAGTGCACGAGGGCGCTCCACCTCTAATTCGACCTTCTCATCAAGCTTCCCCATGTTGATGTACTCACAACCCAATCGATCAATCACATCCATCATACCTGTCTCAATGATTGCCTCGTCTGGTGATGTTATTCCACCCTCTGTTTCAACCACTATAGCTTTCTTGTCAAGTTCCATAATCTTCATGATAACAGCTTCCACCACGATTGGGTCGGTTGTTATCCCGGTCTGGAAGGTGTGACTTGTGATAAGATTCGGTTTCACTAAGACAGTTTCATAGGGCTCAAGAGTTTCCTTGAACGGTATCAGTTCCATTGCTCTAAATACGGGTTCAACGCCACGTTCTCCCTTTACAACAGCTACTAATGACACAGTTCTATATACAGAATATCAGATATTTAAATCTAGGAATGGAGAAAAGATTTCCACTAAAGCAGTCTTTTAGCAGAAAAGATATTATTGGTCGCCTATTTATGGGTCTGACTATCTGCCCTACAGACAAGAGAAGCAACTATAATTCTCGCAGTATCAATATAGGAGCTTCATCCTCCCTCATTCTTCTTTCGTTGTATTTGCAATCAAAGCAAATGGGACCAATTCCACCTGAGTATCTGCTTTTGTGGGGTGTTTCAGATTACTTTCGGTAGTAATAGAAGGCCGATATGCTTGCACAGGCTACAGTTGCTACCCATATGACTGCGAGAGTAAGAACCGTCTCAATTGAGAAACCTGTCACCGAAAGGACAACGAGGAGAATTGGGACGACTAACAGGATAAACATGAATCCATTTCGTGCCGCTTTGTCAGATGCCTCCACAGTCCGCTCGTCTCGAAGATTGGCTCCATATATTAAGAACCCAAC
Source organism: uncultured archaeon (assembly GCA_964391265.1). Classification (GTDB taxonomy): domain Archaea; phylum Asgardarchaeota; class Thorarchaeia; order Thorarchaeales; family Thorarchaeaceae; genus MP5-2226. The sequence goes on along the minus strand of CAYMLT010000119.1, from coordinate 5,366 downwards.
AAGGACTATTGGACCAATTAAGAGTGGAACTATTTTCTCCGGACTAGGAGGCCAAGTGCCGCCGGGAATTATCACACTTGAGATGATTAATCCAAACAAGAAACTAACAGGTATTATGAGGATTAACACTACAATGGTTTTATTCGATAGGTGCAGTAATTCTTTTTCCAACCGTGGTTCACCTCATTCTATGTGCGACAACCATTAGTGCAGCGCTAAGTGAGTCAACGGTTTTTGCAATATTATCTCGATTCATTCTCATCATCCTTGTATTCGAATATGTCTTCAATTGCTAGCTCAAACTCGCGTGCAATCTTAAACGCAAGTGCAAGAGATGGATTGTATGTGCCCTTCTCCATTGAGATGATTGTGTGCCTTGTGACTCCGAGACGTTTTGCCAGACCTTCCTGAGTCCAGTCCTCTCTTCCAGTTGACTTTGTCAACATCTGTTCGCGTAGGACTTTGAGCTTGTTTGTAATCATTCCCATCACATGACTAGCAATGTTAAATACACTTAACGTTAAGTAAACTTTACATTTAAATGTTCGTTTCGAGATAATCGATACTGCAAGACATTGTTAGTTCCAAGTTTCCTAGATTGTGAAGTAGTCATGGGCCGGGAAATCATCGGACCTGACTATTGCGGAATCTTTTGAATTATTACATGGACAGCATAATCTGTAATTCCCAACTCAACCAATACCTTTGCAATTCCCGAGATTGTTCTTCTTGGAATACACTTTAGTAAGAGCATACCAATCTTGTGGCTATGCCAAAAGTAACAATTGTCGATTTCATGGGTGAAGTTCAGAAGGAGATTACCGTCGAAAAAGGGACAAAGCTGCTCAAAGCCCTCATCGATAACGAAACCGATATAGTTCATACCTGTGGGGGTAAGGCAAAATGCACTACCTGCAGGGTAACTATTCACAAAGGGGTACCAACAAAGGAGACTCAGAAGCAACATGACCTCTTTGAGAACTTGATAAAAAGGGGGTCATCCCAATTCGACCATCCCGCCGTATTTCTCTCATGTCAGGTAACGGTGGAGGATGACATGAAAGTAAGTATTAGTGAGGAATTCAACAGTGTGATCCATGATAGTCATGGGAAAGACGTAGAGGATGAAATCACACCCGACCCCGTTTGGTTAGACCACGAGGTTCCGGATTGGTGGGGCATCAAGGATTAGGAACCCATTCCAAAGCACAGATGTCACGTCAAGAAGATGAAGAGCGATTCATCCTCTCGCCCTCATTCTTCTTTTTCAACTGACACTTGAGGCATCCCAATAATGGAGAAACAGATCCTTAGCCCATTTGAGAAACACGGAATCAGTTCCATAGAACCCCGCGTAATCAAATCTCCCCTCAATGAACCTAAAGGTTACAACTGCCGCGCTTTCTGTAAGGGCTATACCTAACGGGATTTCAGGAAGCCCTTTCAGTTCAACATTAGGTGACAATTCAGTTGGAGTCAGAACAGATTCTGGAACAAGCATCCTAATCTGAAAACCCTCCTGCACTTTCTTATCCATTATCGGACCCATGAGTTCGGGAATTTGCCCTTCTGCGATGCCCCATGCATATTGTTTTGCCTCCATCATTATTCGTTGTCCTGTGTTCAGGCTCTCTATTGTATCCATTATCAGATTTGCTTGACAGAGTTCACCGATTCTGTTTACAAATTGAGTTGGAATCTGCAAAATATCATGTGTAGAGAAGTATTCACGATGACGTGAAATGAAATCTATAGACGAAGAGAATTGTAGCACCAGCTTGCCAAAGGGGGAGGTTGAAAATGTACCATTGGGGTGCCTTTGGACAAGCTTCGCATCACTTAGACGCTGGAGCTGCCTGACAGCCTCAGTTGGAGTCACATCTAATTTGCGCGCAATGTCCTGAGTCTTGAGCATTGATGTCTGCAGTTCAATCAATATTCCAAGTCGATTTTCACTCGCCAGCTCAAAGAATATCTTTTCGATTCCGTCATCATTTCCCACGATATTACCACCAATGATTAGGTCTTCATACTGATGCTTGTTTCTAAACACCTGTGTCAAATAAAACTAATCACCATTTTGATGATATTATTAGAACGAGACAGTAGAAATGCTAGAAAAAACCGAGAATAAAGAAAACATGGTGTCACACGATGAGATAGTTGATCCTACTTGGAGAACCCTCTTGAAGCTTGGAGGTTCTGCGGCTTTGCTTGCCGGAGTCTTATTCAGGAGAAACTTTGGACCAGAGATTTCGCTTTTCATGGGAACGATGCCACCATCCGCCGCGCTTGATTGGTTTACGTTACTACAAGGCAACTGGCTACTAGGATTGATCTTCTTGGGCCTCTTTGACCTGATTGACTACGCCCTTGTATGCCTGATGTTCCTTGCCCTATACATTCCCCTTAGACGAACAGATGCGAGTTACATGGCAATCGCAACAGTCCTGGGGCTTATTGGAGCAGCAGTCTACTTTGCATCGAATGCCGCTTTCTCCATGCTCTCCCTCAGCAATCAGTATGCTGTTGCAACAACTGAAGCTCAGAGAGATACGTTGTTGGCAGCAGGAGAAGCGATACTTGCCATTGGCTATCAAGGCACTGGCATCTATACAAGTTTCCTCTTACTAGCAATCGCAGGTCTGACAATTTCGTTTGTCATGCTACGGAATAGCGGTTTCAGCAGAACAACAGCTTATGTAGGAATATTAGCGGGTATATTCGACTTGATATATTGCGTTAGTCTGGCAGTTATGCCAGTAATGGGGGTCCTATTCGTTTCCGGAGCTGGGCTGCTACTGATGATATGGCACATTTTGGTCGGTCGAAATCTCTGCCTGCTTGGTCAAAGGGTGAGATGAAATGAAAGGCGCGGTACGATTGACTCTGTCAGCATTTGGTGCCATTACTGGTATGGCAGGTTTAGAGCACGGTGTCGGTGAACTGCTTCAAGGAAATGTGGCGCCAGAGGGAATAATAATTCAATCATGGCCAAATATCGAAGTCTACGAGATATTAGCTGGAGAGCCAGCGATGACTCTCATTCCCAACCTGCTACTATCAGGAGTGCTTACTGTGATCATGTCGATTATCATCATGGCGTGGTCAATCAAATTCATTGAAAAGAAGAATGGTGGCAGGATACTTGTCCTCCTCTCAGCTCTCCTCCTTCTTGTTGGTGGAGGATTTGGGCCACCCATCATTGGATGTGTTATAGGTTTGATTGCTACAAGGATAGATTCCCCGTTAAAGCTAGTCGAAGGTAAATCTTCATTCGGGAAGATGTGGCCTGTGCTACTTGCGTCAAGCATTGTTGGCTACCTATCCCTGTGGCCAGGTCTTGTGATTCTGTCATATTATATTTCGCTGGAAGGGGCGCTTGCAGGACAATTGACATTGGTCGCATTTGCATTGCTCGCATTAGCGATACTTTCTGGATTTGCCTATGATAGTATGATGAGCAATAAGATGCCAGCAGATTAGCAGTGCTAATTGTCATGGGTCGTGAGATATTCAGACCTGACTACTTGCTCTAATTCTAGTATTTCCCTAGGTAGTTTCGAACTCCCTCATTCATATGTTTTATTGACTACTAGGCACCCAAATCCATATATCAAACTGGCTTTCAATAGAGATTGATGCTTCTTCATTCTTCTTTTTTTGCCTTTCACTTACTATAAGTTAGCTAATCCAACTCTTTCACTGAGTTGGGATGCTCTCTCATATAGAAAATCCATGTTGTAAACTTGCCCCATTTGTTTAACTTCGTCGAGCAGAATCTTTGCGGCAAATCTGCGATTCTGCTTTAGTCTCAATCTGGCTTTCAGAAGTAGAGACAGACCTAGAAACCCAGCTAGTTCTTTGTCTCTTGCTCTTTCTTCAAGTCGCTCCATCCAGGGTCCTGAAAACTCCGAGAAGGAATTCGCCTCATTAGGTTCAAAGGCAAACACCTCTGTTTCAGCTAATAGTAGAAGGTATTCGTTCAAGTCAAAAACATTGAGTGTTGGATGGTCTGTATGGACGTATCCTTCCAGATTGAGCAAGGCCGAGGAAATATCACCTTCAGCCCTCTGCAAGAGAGTCATGGTAACCTCAAAGAGTTTCATAAGACGCTCGTCGCCCTCTTTTAATGCGTATTTGAGAGCGAGGTCGAGGTGCTCCAATGCATCACTAGTGCGACCAACGTTAATCAAAGCACGAGCTCTCTGCAGATGTGGATACCCAACTAGATTATCACACATACAGATGCTGATCAATGCATATTCTGACCATTCTAAGGCTGCTCGGTAATCGCCGATAGTGTTGTAAATCCAAGCAACGTTTGTAGGTATTATCCAGTTATCCACTCCCAGAGTATCTCTGATTTCCATGGATTCAAAAAGACACTCCAAGGCTTTGTTATACTCTCCTTTTATTCCGAATACTCCACTTAGCGTTCCAAGGTTTTCAGCAAGACCTAGTTTATGTCCTAAATCTTCAAAGATAGCATCTGCTGATTGTAGATACTCCTGAGTCTTTTGCAGATCAGTGGAAAATGAGATAGAAGCAAGTGTTCGAAGACAATATCCTTCATAATACCTATCATCAAGCTCTCTTGCCATTTCCAGCGCTTTTTGTGTAAGTGCCAATCTTGTGTCTTGGTCTTCTACTCTGTTCCACAGTGCTCCTTGAAGCAACAAGTAATTGGGTGAAAAACACGATAATTCATCGTTATTCTGTATCAGTTTCCCAATGGTAGCGAGAGTATAGGCTCTGAATTGTCCACGTTGGCTCCCGATAGCAGCATTAAGATTTAGCAAATGCATCTGAAGTGCTATCCACTCTTCTGGATTGGAATTAAGAACAGCTCTTGTAGAATCAATAGCACCATCCCAATCGACCTCTTCCCCCAGTCCGGATTTGATTTGGAGCAAATATGGTTTCACAAGCTGAAGGTTGCTATACATCTTTGAAAGCTTATCCAGAGCCGTCATATTCCACAATTTCGAAGAGTGTAGTACTGCCATGAAGGGAAGGAATGGGGGAGCATTCTCTAGACATGCCCGTTCCGTAATCAGATTGGAAAAATCGAAGTAGTTGTAAGCTTTCTTCATGAGCACCTCTAGAATACTCTTTGTTTTTTCATCAAGAAAATTGAAGTACATTGTAATTGTACCAAAAGGCTTCATGCTAAATTGGTCCTTTATTATTCAAAGACAGACTATACATATCCTTGATGATGAATTTTCTCATTGTGATAGAACAAGAAATATTCAATATTCGGACCTGAATATCTGCTATAATTCTAGTTCTTTCCAAAGGGAGCTTCATGCTCCCTCATTCTTCTTTTTTCGCTCTTTTCATCAACTAGAGCAGTTAGTCCA
>CAYMLT010000118.1:0-8992 GCA_964391265.1 uncultured archaeon | reverse complement strand
GTTTGACGGTCCAACAATATGAACGAGATTGGATGAGGCTCCGCCACCAGGAAATACGCCAACATCTATCTCTGGCAAACTGTAAGTACCATTCTCTGAAAAGAATCGGAAATCACATGCACCTGCAACCATTGCACCAAAGCCTATTGCATATCCATTAATTGCTGCGATAGTGATACAGTTTCTTGCTTGTCGAATTATTCGGATTATGCTTTCAAGTTTCTTGAAGAAATCATGACGTTCATGTCCCTCAAGGTTCGTGATCATCTTCATATCAAACCCTGCGGAGAATGCTCTCTCTCCTTCACCAGTGAATATGATTGCCGCAATTGAAGGTTCATTTGTAAATTTAGACACCTTGTCAAAGAAATCATCGAGCATCTCCTTTGTTACTGAATTGAGCTTATCTGGTCGAGAAATGGTAATTGTAACAATGGATTCATTCTGCTCTGTTTTGATTGTGCCATTCATGGGAATCCCTCACATATTCATGCAGAATAACTCGATTTGCGATATTAGCCTTTTGGGGCAGAGTAATCGGGAGAATTTATTGTATTATGATATCAGCGACCAGATTTGCCGCGATTCTTGCACCGAGTGTATTCAGATGAACATTGTCAATCATTGTTTTGAAATCCGAATCTGATGAAATTCGGTCCCAGCTTTTTCTGAGGATATAGTGCTTGAAGATTGCCATAACCATCCACTGGAGTCTTTTCTCAAAACTAAGCTTGGAATCAGATCGATTTTTCTCTACAAACTTGACCATCTCTTCATTGAAGGGAATATAGGCAACAGAAAACTGCTTTGCTACGTCTCTTATTGTATTTGAGATTTCAACATTTCTTTTGAATGCTGCATGCGATGGATTCTCAGTTAGGATTGGGATAGATATAGCAATCTTCGCAGTGGTCCTTTGTTGAATTTCCCTCACGATAAAGGTAAGATTCTCATGATACCTTTCAACCTTCGGTATAACGTGGCATCCTCAAGGCTCAAGGAGCCCATTGCGTCATTTGTACCAATCATGAGAGTTAGGATATCGGGCTGCAATTCGATAATCTCATCCAACCTCTGAGTGACATTCCATGACACATCACCATTTATTCCCGCATTATTAACAAACTCGCAGTTCCTGTTACTTAGGTTCTCGCTAACCATTTCCGTGTAGCTTGCACCTATCTTTCCCTGCGTGATACTATCTCCCACGAAAACGACCAATGTTGATTCATGTGAGCGGCTAACAAATTTAGCCAGGCTATTACCAGGCAGTCGTTGAGAGCGCCACCATCCAGAGCATAGAAGGATTGCTACTGTAATGCCAGCAATAAGCAGAATTGGTGGAAGTGATTCAAGAACCATATTCCTCACTTCAGCAACATGTATGCAATTGCGACAAAAACGCTGGGAATGCCTATTGCCAGAAACAGAATAGTGGGGTCACTTAGAGTTGCACCTACAGCAAGAGCACCGATGAAATCAAGAACCATACTTCCAAGAGTGAAGACGCCTAATAGGGAAAGGAACATTTCAATTCTCTTTTCTCTTCTCGTTGCTTGAATCTCATCAAGCTGCCTGATGAGGTCTCTTAGGGATTCCATCTTGCTGCACGCTGCTTCGGTCATCTCATCCGTTCGCCAGCTATTGTTAATTTTCTCAAGGAAATCAATGGAGTAGTACGTGGATGTCATATTCCTTGGCTTGTGAGTATCTAAGAGCAAGGTGAGCTTGTTGATCAATGCGTTCACTGCATACACATCGCCATAGCTCTCTGTCCGCTTACGTGCAAGATGCGATGTTACAAGATTGAGTATTGCGTAGAGCCCTCTATCCAAGTCCCAAACGGTTTTCCAAGTATATTGGGAAACTGCAACCCAATATGCCCAATCTTCTTGTGCTATCTGCTCGGGGGTTTGCCCTCTTGAGTCTGGGATATCTGGAATGCAAATCAGCGAGTTACCTGATTCTACGAATGCGAAGAGATTTTGACGAATAGCGAAATTATGGATTCCAGTAGGATTGACATCCAATAGAATGTCCTGATAGTGTTTTGAACTTGGGTCGAAATCCTCTGGCATAATTGCAATCAAGGTAGCATGTGACCACATCAATTGAGTTTCGACCGAATCTTCAATTTTGGTAAAATCAAGAACCGGTGACTCTAGCAAAGGAGGCTCTGTTACTCTTAGCGCTTCATTAAGCTCCTGTTTGGCTTGTGCAATAGATGGTCCGAAGATGCTTTCCAGGCTTCTCCTAAATTCCTTAGAAGGGTCTGAACTTCGCTGGAGAAAATACCTGATACAGGAGAGGGCCTCTATATCTCCCCAATGTTCTTCCGGGACACGGACCTTGAATTCAAGAACCGCTGAACTGAAGAGATAGAAGTGAATTTTCGCTTCTTCAATTTCACATTTTATTGAGTCACAGTCCTTGCTACTCACTTCAAAATACAGTTCATCAAGAAGTGTGGAGGGATCTACACTTAGAAAGCTACTAACTTTCGGCGGAGCGTAGTTGGTAACTGATCCCGCGACAACTGTACTTGCACCTTCTGAATGCCATTCTAAATCCGCAGAGTGTTTCTTGAGGTACTCCGCAAGCTTATTGCAGTAGAGATGCTCTTCCATTAGAGTCTCGAAATCTAGAATGTAGGTAGTATCTATGACCCCAGTGACATAGAAATACAGTCGATTTGCTTTCACAAATTCATTAGACATCTTTCACATCTCCTCACTTGCTTTCCGCAATAATCCTTACTCCAATTTTCACTCCTTTATTGTAAAAATCAAGAAGCATACCATGCCATCTATCAATTGGCTGGTTCTTTTCTTGGAATATCTTCTGAATCCTCAGAGTATGATTCTTGTACATTTCACTAAGGTCATCAACGATGATGTTCTCAAAACCGGCCGTTTCAAGGTCCTCGATATAATCTGTCACACACAAACGAGTCATGTATGGATAACCAGTACCTACCGTTACTTTCTCAAAATAGTCGAGGTCTCGCTGTGGTGTATCGGCGTGTGGCAACCAATGCTGGAATCCTATTATTCCATTTTTACGGAGTACTCTCTTGCATTCCCGGAATATATCCGCCCGCTCTCGATGTGCCAAGCCATCTGGGTCCTGGCCATACACAACATTGAATGATGAATTCTCAAATGGCAAGTCGAAGACGTCTGCTACCTTGAATGTGGTAAGCTCTTCTACTTTCTCATTCCTCGCACAATCTATCGCCTTTGCAATAGCTCCTTTCAGCGCATCTATTCCAGAAACCCTTCTTCCATACCTTTTTGCAAGCCAACAAGCAGTCCCTCCTTCTCCGCAGCAGATATCGAGGAGGTCATCAGTCTTATCGAGTTTCAGCATTTCTACTAGCGAATAGGTTGCAGGCCAACCTCCAAAGTGTAACTGATCTCTGGGTTCAGGCCAAAATTCAACGAGACGGTCAATATAATCCTCAGGTACTCTTTCACCGGGCATTGCAGCAAACGCTAAGCCTTAGGTCATTTAACTCCACCGTCAGTCTTCCCAGCTTCGTAAATGATAGATTGTAATTATACCGATGCTGCACCCAGTGATGAAGACTATAATTACGATGTTATCAAGAATGTATTGAATGGGGTTGGCGTTCCCTGTAGATGTATTTGTATTTTCAAATAGATTCTTTGAGTAGTAGTATTCAGGATTCCGTGATAGCTCGATGAAGTTATCTTCGGTAGCTGTTAGGTTGAAAGGTCCTGACGTAATCAGATTATCTCCAAATTGTAGAATATTCCATTCCGCCCAATCTTCAGGTTCTGTGTCAGCAGTGATCATTGCAGGAAGTATCGGCAGAAATGCAAAATCATGAAGATACCAATAAGATAAGCCATTGAATTCGATTGCTAAGGTGCTTGGGGTTGGAGCGTAGGCAGAACGTAGTTCCTCGAGATTGTTCTCAAATGGATTCCCTACCGCCAGTCGATAGTAATTCATAGATTGTGCAATATCATCTGATGTGAGTGCAGATCCATCCGACCAAGTGAAACCATCTATCAATTCTAACGTGAACCTTGTTACATTTTCTTGAATACTAGGATTATCGTCATGAGTTGCAATGGTGTAGGATTCTACCAACCAAGGGAGGATAGTTCCATTTGGAGCATAAGCAAACAAGCTATCGTAGAGTTCGCTCAGGACAAGAAGGTCAGTTCTTGACTGTAAGGACCATCCATAGTCTTGGTGGGCTACCATGATATTCCAAGTGCTGATATCCTGCGATAAACTGTACCTGAGTGTACCTCCCAAAGGACCTCCGGATCCCTCATTGAGCCTTATCTTCTGATTCGTCCACCATCCAGGAACTCCCTGTATAGGATGGTTCACGAATCCGGTGAAAGAGTCGACCCTATACAACGACAAATATTCGTTCTCATAACACACAACCATGGGACAATCTTGTACCCAAATATTCTGCATTGCCATTGCAGCTTCATACACTTCGGCGTAAGATGTAGCATGGAGAAGCTGGTCCCTCCAATTATCAAAGGTAGAATTTTGCCAATTTGGATAATTGTAGAATGGTCTGTCTGAATTCTCAGACCAAAAATCGTTTGCCATCCACCTAATATCGAAGTTGTCGAAACTACTACCATAGAATATTATATCGTAATCTCCATGGTAATACAGACGAGGATTGACAGGGTAACTTAGATATGGTTGTAACAAAGTTACCTCAATGCCTAATTCCTCTAATGCATCGATAGCAACTTCCCCGACTTCTACTCCCAAACTCACATCAGTTTCGATGTAAATATGAATATCCGACCCACTTGGAGCTTCTCGGTAGGAGTCATCATCTATATTCAAGAAACCCGCTTGGTCCAGAATCATGTTTCCCATTTCGGAATCGTTTTCATAGTAATCAAACGCGAGCTGCCCTTCTGAGGATATCGGATTTCCCTGAGGTATACAGGAATCTTGAGGTACTGCCAAACCCTCCCATACCTCATCACATATTCTCTCTTTGTCTAATGCAAAAGCAAATGCTCTGCGAAAGGAGGTTTCATTTAGAGGGTATTTGTTGCAATTTATAGAGAAGTATCCATATCCATTTCTCAGAGAATTTGAAAATTCCCATGGCTTTTCCTCTGTGGTGATTGTATCTATAATTGATGGATCGAAATATTCCCCTATGATGTCAATCTCATTATTATCAAGTGCCAGAAAACGCTGATTCTCATCTTCAATAACGAAGTACTGAATTCTATCTAGTGTAGGACCTGTTGGAAGCGTTTCACCAGAAGCAGAAACGGGAATTATCAGGGTGGCAAAAGGAATTAGCAAGAGTCCTAAAATTCCAAATATCTTAGTCTGCTCCCATATTTGTCTGGACATCTCCAATCCCACAAGTATCAGGTAGAGCGCTTTGATATATCAGTTATCATGTCAGCTGTTACACATTCAGAATTAGAGAACGAAATTAGAAACCGGTGTTAGTTCGACTCTTTCATTTTAGATGCATCATCAAGATTATCCTTTGCAATTGGATTCGTCGGATTAAGCTCTAACACCCTTTCAAATGCATAGATTGCATTCTCTGCATCCTTCTTCCTGAGATACACGAGACCCAGAGTTATCCATGTCGTTTCATCATTTGGATTCAACTCAATGGAATTATGCAATGCCTCAAGAGCCTCATCTCTTCTCTTGTCTTTGTCATAAACAATACCAAGTCTGTGCCAGTAGTATGCATCATCAGGTTTGATCTCAATTGCTTTCCTCAGATATTTCTCGGCTCTCTCATATTTGCCAAGAAGAAGAAGTGACTCACCCAAATATCCCCAGGGAACTGGATTGGTGGGTGCTATTTTCACTGCTCGAATTAGAAAACCCATAGCTTCTTCAGCAGTTTCTCTTGATGAATTCAATAAAGCGCCAATTGCGATGAGTGCTTCTAAATTCTCAGGTTCTTCCGTAAGAATGCGTTTCAGAATAACTCTTGCTCGTCTCGGGTTTCCTTTCACGGCTGCACTCATTGCTTCGAGAATTTTGAGATGGGTATCTTCCGTCATTGGTGCGTCAGTTACATGCTGAGTTGCTAATGTAAATACCGATGAGGTTTCCGGTAAAGAGATTATAAGCATTCATGCTTAAGACAGAACACGTTGGTGATTTTCGTGGCTGAAATAAGAAAGCAGATGACAAAGAATAGAATTATTGGAGCAATAATCGTCATTCTTCTAATACTAACGGTGGTATCTTGGGTTTCTGTAAAACCAACAGCTTACGGTTCCTCCAATACCGAACTTCAAGCTGGGGAAATCCATGTCGGTTGGTTCAATGCTCCTACATATGATGAAGATATTCTGAGGGTATCTTACGATGCTGACCTTGGGCTTTTAGAAATCTATGTTGTTGCTCAATCTTCGTACAATAGAACTAGTGGAATAATCCCAGACTCCTTCTTGTACTATCACGATGGGAGTAGTTCTTCCTTTTCTATTGAAGGCCCCTTACCCCTGCTCTACATGCTAGTTATTACCGAGGTGACTCAATGGACATACATGCAGACATGGGTTTATCCATCGTCTGCTAGGATTGCGGAAATGACTGCGATACCGTTTACAATTTCTCTGATTGCTGTTACAGCATTGTATTTGCTTTTTAACAGGAAACTCATTGCAAGCACAATAAAGGCTGATAAGGATACATAATCACAATCACGGCATGAGATTCTATGAGCCCGCCAATTCTCAGCCATGCTACTATTGCAAGAGGATTAAGCCTGTAGAACAGGAACAAGAATATCCGATTCGAGAAGGGATCTTCACATTTGAGAACTACGTCTATCGATGTGCATGGCATGCAAGATTCACATGCGTAAAATGTGGTAAGCAACATCATTTTAGCTGGCTGTACTGGTGTCCAAAGAATGGAGAATTAATCTGTGGTGACTGCAATAAACCCACAATGAAACCTGTTGCATTCTGGGACCGCACTTATGCCTACCAGTTCTACTGTGAGGATTGTGGTGAATATCACTTTGATCTTCTCTATTCGGAATTCCAAGGAAAACATCCGTGGCAGCTTGGAAATCGAGAGATACTTTCAAATGTAGAATCACAAGAACCATGGGCCCCAATGTGGTCACCAGGTAGGGTGAGACAAGGAAAAGAAATAGAACTCACTGAGGCTCTTAGGCTGCCAAATCGGGTAAAATTACTTAGACATGATTTGAAGTATATATCTTTTGGAGTTCTCGAAACCGCTGTCCCGGCGGAGGAGATTGACCTCACAAAACCCCATGAAGCGTGGGAAGAAAACAGCGAGGTATGGATTAACAGCTATGAAGCAGGAGACCCCAATCGTCAGTTCGTGATTGACCCCGTATTGTGGAAATTGGTTGGTGATGTCAATGGCCTATCAGTTATTGATGCAGGGTGCGGTCCCGGTTATCTAACTCGAGAGCTGGCTTCGAGAGGCGCAAATACCCTTGGTGTCGACTACTCTAAACCTTTCATCGAATTTTGTAAGAAGAAAGAATTGGAAACTAATTTAGGATGCAACTTCTTGCACGCGTCTCTTACTGATATGCCTCAGGTGGAGTCAAAGTCATACGATCTTGTAGTTTCCAATGTTGTGATGGTGGATGTTCTTGATTACAAAGCTGCGTTCAAAGAGATTGCAAGGGTTCTGAAAGATGATGGACGGTTCATTTGGTCCAATGTACACCCTGTTTTTGGTCGAACTGGCGGTGCAATAGATATCAGACTACCAAGGGACTCTCAAAGAAATGAATCAAGATATCTCAAGATGATAGACCGCTATTTTGATTCCGGTGGTGAACTCATAGATTGGATGTCGACTCCGACTTGGCAATTCATTCGTACTCTTGAAGAATATAGCAAAGCCTTGAAGGAAGCTGGTTTTGTAATCTCGGAGATTGTTGAGCCGCGACCAACGCCTGAGGTGATTCAACAGCATCCTCGATTCCTAGCTTTTGATGCAGATAGATGGACGCACTTCATTATTTTCGAATGTCTGAAACGAAATTCTGATTCCAGTAGATAAGAGTAGATTATATCAGTGTAGATTCCCAAGTGTTTGACGATGGATTATGACATCCGTAGATGAGCCGCAAGACTTGGAGACAATCGAGGAGAGAGTTCTTGAATTGAGAACGAAATTCGATACGTTTGAGTATTGCTCAGAAGAGTTTTGGCAGGTGTACGATGAGCTAGTAGTCTTACTTATACGAGGCGCGCAGATTGCTGCCCGTGAGGGTGATTCGGAGCGGAACAGCAAGTTTAGAGATATGATCGAAGACGTGGAAAATAAGATTCCATCCGGTTATTGGTTCTGAAAAATCATGAGCATCGCGTGTAGAATTTCCTTTCCGACGCCGATACAACGTTACGATGAATGAATGAAAGCATGTCCAAGAGATAATCCTGGCATTGATATACGGATTTTCCCTGTTGGCGACTATGGAATACAATACTGCACCTGTGTATGATAAAAATGAATCCAGTTTCGACTGCGCACACTGTATGATAATTCTACTGCTCTTCGTAGAAGCATGGTTACTTTATGATATCCTGATTACTTTGGGGGGTACTTTCCCATAGACAATAGATCATCTATCGCTTTCTTACTATCCCTATAATCAAGACAATCTTCATACAATCCGCTGAAATCGGGAGGTTCAATGATTTGGTTTCCGATGTCTTGCAGTTTGTCGGAGAAATCAAGTTGAAGGTGCGCTCGTTATTAGCCTCATAACGAGTTGCCTTCAGCGAGGTACTATCACTAATTAGACACTAGCGTTTTTTCAACCTGCAATGATGTATGGCTGCAATTGGAATTAGATGGTTCTGTAGGGTGCCTGCTTTTCCATTCAGATTCTCTCGAACTTCGCCCTCACTACCGATCCACAGTAGTTGCATTTTGCCTCAAGTGGTCCCACCCAATCAATGGATTCCTGTGACAGCGACGCGTTGCAATTAGG
>CAYMLT010000117.1:8751-9069 GCA_964391265.1 uncultured archaeon | reverse complement strand
GTTTTCACTGAAGGTGGCTGGAGAAGCATCTGTAAATTTAGTTACCAAGTCTACACTTACGGAATCAGCTACATATAGAGCACAGGGTGGAATAGCGGCTGTTGTAGCTAAACCTGACTCTTTTGATAAGCACATCAAAGATACTATCAGAGTAGGTGCAGGTCTTTGCCATCCTGATATTGTTGAGCGTTATGTACGGGCAGGAGCGGATGCGATTAGAGACCTCGAAGATGTTGGAGTTGCATTCTGCAGAGATGAATCATGTGGTGATTATGAACTAGGACTTGAAGGGGGTCATAGTGATAGACGCGTGCTTCA
>CAYMLT010000117.1:0-8741 GCA_964391265.1 uncultured archaeon | reverse complement strand
AAGGACCATACTGGAAAGGATATTGAAGTAGCCCTTGCGAACAAAGTACGAAATAAAAAAGGCATCACAATATTCGAGAATCACATGGCTGTCAATCTGGTTGTGAAGGACAATCGCGTGATCGGAGCATATGTACTAGATATCAATACTGGAGAAGTGGAACGATTTTCAGCGAAAGAGGTAATTCTTGCTACAGGTGGTACAGGGAGAGTATTTCTCTATACTAGCAATCCTGATGGTTCTACAGGCGATGGCATTGCAATGGCCTATCGTGCTGGTGCAACTGTAATGAATATGGAGATGGTGCAGTTCCATCCAACCCTGTTATTCCATACTATCGTCAGGTCATCTCTGATATCTGAGGCGTTGAGAGGTGAAGGTGCAATACTTGTAGGTGCTGATGGAGAGCGTTTCATGAAGAATTATCACCCTGACGCGGAGCTTGCACCTAGAGATATTGTGGCAAGGGCAATTGACCATGAAATGAAGAAAACCGGAGCTGATAATGTTTGGCTTGATATATCCTTCAAGGATTCCGAATTCATTCGCGACCGATTTCCAGCAATTTACGAAACCTGCCTTCGTGCAGGAGTAGACATGACAAAACAGCCCATACCAGTTGTTCCCGCAGCACATTACATGATGGGTGGAATCAAGGTTGATATGAATGGACGAACAGATGTGAAGGGTCTTTATGCAATCGGAGAAGTCGCATGCTCAGGTTTTCACGGAGCGAACCGATTAGCATCCAACTCTCTCCTGGAAGCAGCTGTAATGGCGAAATTTGCAGCTAGTGTTGCACTTGAAGAGATTCTGAATGACGACTCACCTGTTGAAATTCCTCCCTGGGACCCCGGTGATGCTACCGATGCAGATGAATTGGTCGTAATCTCGCACCTCTGGGATGAGATACGTAGATTGATGGCCAACTACGTAGGAATAGTACGGTCTCAAAAACGATTGATACGGGCTCGAAACAGGATTGGTTTTATTATCCGAGAGATTAATCAATTCTACTGGGACTACAGGATTACTCCAGATTTAATCGAGCTTCGAAACATCGCACTTGTTGCAGAATTAATAATCAAGATGGCTCGGATGCGAAAAGAGTGTAGAGGGGCGCATTATAACAAGGACTTTCCCGATCAGTGGACTTCTGCTCTTGACACACTTCTGAAGAAAGGTTTCTCTTCAATTGATTCCTAATGAGGTGAGAAATATTTGAGCCGCCGAGAGCACGCATTATCTTTCATGTTGCCTTTTTCTGTGACCATTGTTGTCCCTTCTATTCTATGGTATCTCGGATTGGGAATTGAAACCTGGTTTGGATGGCCATCTGGTCTTGAATTGCTATTCATCATCAGCGGCCTTTTCATAATTCTCTCAGGCTTGATTCTTCTTTCTGGAACAATCCGAAAGTTTGCAAAAGAGGGCGAAGGAACCCTTTCACCGTTGCATCCAACTCAACATCTTGTGGTCACAGGAATTTATCGCCATGTAAGGAATCCAATGATAACCGGCGTTCTTCTGATTCTTCTTGGTGAATCAGTTCTTTTCTTCTCTCTTTTTGTATTTTCCTGGTTCCTCTTAGCCTTCATTATCAATCATGTCTACTTCATTAAATCGGAAGAACCTGGTCTTGTAAAACGGTTTGGAGATGAATATCTGCTTTACAAGGAAAATGTACCACGCTGGATTCCCCAGCGTACGCCTTGGTCACCATCAGCACAAACTGAGGATGACCAAGAAAGTACTTAGTATCCGCCCTCTTCCTTGCTCCCTCATTCATTCTTCCTACCGCCATATCATGTCTGGATGCCGCCTAGTTTTTGATAGTATAGTAATCCCTGAAAGCTGGATCATTCTAATTCGCTCCTGATTGAGCACTGATTGCTTCAGATATTTTGAAAGCAATGCCATCAACTTCAGGAACCACCCCAAGTTGTCCGTCCATCAAAGCGCCATATGCCTCCATATCGAAGTGCCCATGGCCTGAAAGGTTGAACACTATGACACGCTCTTCATTGGCATTCCTTGCTTCGATTGCTGAATCAATCGCTGCCTTTATGGCATGAGCCGACTCAGGAGCTGGTACAATTCCTTCGGTTCTAGCCATGAGCAAACCAGCACTAAGGACCTCAGTTTGGTCGTAAGCAACTGGCGTTATCCTGCCTTCTTCTACGAGCGCACTGACAATTGGAGCCATCCCATGATACCTCAGCCCTCCTGCATGTATCTTTGGTGGAATGAAGTCTTGACCCAGGCTATACATCTTTAGCTTTGGTGTCATTCCTGCAGTATCTCCAAAGTCATAACGATATTCTCCCTTCGTGAGTGTTGGGCACGCGGTTGGCTCTACTGCAATATATTCAATATCCTTGAATTTATCGTCTGCTAGAAATGGAATGGCCATTCCTGCAAAATTGCTACCACCGCCAACGCATCCAATGAGCACATCTGGTGTTTCATCGACTTTCTTAAGCTGCCGAATCACTTCTTGTCCAATGACTGATTGATGGAGGAGAACGTGGTTGAGTACTGACCCGAGAGTGTACTTCGTCCTGTCGTTCGATAGCGTGTCCTCAAGGGCTTCGCTGATTGCAATCCCAAGTGTTCCCGGGTGATCTGGTTGTTCTGCTCTCAGCTTTCTTCCGAACTCGGTTAAATCTGATGGGCTGGGAACAACCTTGGCACCATAAGTTCTCATCAGTATCCCTCGGTACTGCTTCTGCTCATAGCTTACTCTGACCATGTAGATCATTGCTTCAATATCGAAGTAGGCGCATGAAAGAGCAACGGCACTTCCCCACTGCCCGGCGCCGGTCTCCGTGGCAAGTCGCTCAACACCTTCCTTTTGGGCATAGTATGCTTGCGCTAAGGCTGTGTTTAGCTTGTGACTACCTGTTGGTGAAGTATCCTCTCGCTTGTAGTAGATACGCGCGGGAGTCTTGAGAGCTTTCTCCAGTCCGATAGCTCTCTGTAGTGGTGTTGGTCTTCCATACCTGATTAGACCGTCACGGATTTCATCGGGTATTGGAACTCGTTTATCACCAATCATTTCCTGCCTCACACATTCCTTCACAAAGATTGCCTCAAGCGCTTCAGGCGGGAGGGGCTCATCATTGGCAGGATTGAGCGGAGGTGGTAGTGGTTTCTTTAGATACGGGAGGATATTCACGTAGTGACGAGGCATATCCTCAGTATCCAGTAGAATTCTAGTTTCTGTTCTTTTCATTGATTACATCTCCAGACATGAAAAAAGGTCCACTTCTAGGGATGGCTCCCGTCTCTCCCAAGCTAGCGGTGTTAGTTGAAACGCGACATCCTACCAAGATCCCCGACACTATAGCGCGAGGGTGGAGAAAGAGAGGTGGGAATATGCTAGTGCTCAATAATGAAAGAGCTGAACGGTCCTTCCCGACAGAAGGACCCAATGCCATTGGCCAGAGCACACACACATCATATCCGTTGTCTTCCTCAGAAGTGGTTATCCGCTTGCCTCCTGATTTTCTTTTAAATATTGTGCATTAAAGTACATGAATTACCACATATGTACATTAGTGTACACAAATAGATGGACATCTCTGTACACGATTTCCGAGAAGTCTTGATAAGGAAGCAAACAAATAACTTTGGTTTGGCACTTTGTGTGGTTTTTTCAGGAGTGGTTGAAATGGGGCGAATGCCTTTGAGAATATTGATTCTATGTTTCGTCATGTTGCCATTGGGAATACTTCCAACTAATATAGCAGATATCACATCAGAAATTCGCAATTATGATGGGATAGTGAAATTAGAGAATCCCTCCTCTCTGGTGTGGTCAGAGGATTTTGATGATGGTGTCTTTGATGATTCATGGAACTTTAGTATTGAACGTCCAATGCCCTACACCATAGGAGCTGGTAACTTCTCGACTGAGGATGGAACTTTGAGATCCGAGGGGGATAGATTCAATATTGCATCCTATAACAGCACCACTGAATATGGAACATGGAGTTTCGATATTGACATCGATTCTCAAGCAACGACCCCTGAGATAATCATTGTATTCATTGTGAAGAATTGGAACTATGACTATTGGCACGTTGACAATTATCTGATCAATATTATCACTGGCCTTTACGATGGAGATGCTACACCATGAGGTTATGGGGCAAAATTTTATGATAGTTCACTGCTACGATCCTTAATTAAATATGGGCCATATGTGGCTGCGCCCTCGCTTTTTGGTTGGAAGCACTTCACTATTACTAGGGATATTACAGGGCAGTTTTATGTGTATATGAATGAGACATTGATTTTGGGTTTCAAAGATAATCAGCATACGATCTCTAAACAATTCTTCTTTGGTGCTTCCGCAGGACCTGCAATAGACAATATAGTTGTGAGCAACACCGTTGACTATGATGCTGCTCCACCGAAATGGGTGGAATTGCCTTCCAACCAAGCAACTGCATCCGGAGAATCCTTTTACTATGACCTGAATGCAACAGACTATTCAGGCATAGATCAATGGTGGATAGATGATTTGGAATATTTCGCAATAGATGATGATGGAGTTATTACTAATATTAGGAGTCTTGAAATTGCAAATTATACTCTATCTGTTGGTGTTAATGATACGAAAGGGAATATCCTTACTGGTACGTTCATGCTTTCTGTAGTAAACAATCCAACGAGCATCCCCGTTGAGTTAATCCTAGTCCTCATAGGAATTCCCTCTATTGTGGTCGTTATCATCATAATCTCCAGAATTAGAAAAGGGGTCTGACCTCCTTGGCATCATGATATCATACAATTTCATTAGCTACTGTCAGAAGGACTGCAGGAATTCAATAGTCTTGCAAGAGAGTTTCTGGTAATACTGCGCCTAATTCATCATCGGATGATTCGCTCACTCTATGGTGCGACAGTAGTTTCCATTACCCTGAGCTTGTAATAGGAATGCCATGGTCTGGTGTTCGATATACCTTCTGAAGTTTTGTGTTGTATTCTTCCCATTCTCTATTTGCTTGCCGACCTCCAATGAATGAAAGGATCCCTCCAAGAAAAGCCAAAGGCACGCAAATGCGCGTGAACGCGGCATATCGCGTCGTATAATAGTATCCAAGTATCGATGAGCCTAATAACCAAATACCGGTGAGAAAGAGCGTAGTAAATAATGTGAGGATGCTGCATACATATGCTAGAGACGAGTTGGGACCATATATCTTTACAGACGCGTTTGTGATGGAGGCGTATGCCGCATATAATGTGAATGCGATTGCTACCAGTATAAATCCTTCATATCCCGCTTCAGTAAGCCATTCCTCAATTCCAAGAGCCACAAGTAGTGTTCCTATCGCAGATACAAAGAACTTCGTGCTTCTCTTAGCCATTGAAGGAAACTCCGTATTCATATATCCGAGTTTCCATTCAAATCTTCTCTTTTCTAAGAATCTATCTATACTTTTCACCTGTGTGAATGCATGTGAGTTTTCACACCTCTCTTCTTTATGTTGACCATGAGGAAATTTCTGGAGTTGGTCAGATGCTGCTATGCCGCTAGAAGCAACTTTATCTAAATAATAGTCTAATATTTTGATAAGGGCGGAACAACGCCCAAAAGAAGGAATACTAATGCAAGTAAAGAAGCGCAACGGCTCTCTTGAGGCATTCATGCCAGAAAAAGTCGTTGTAAGTATTGTGAAATCTGGTGCATCGTACGATGATGCAAGAAGCATCGCAGAATCACTTTCAAAACGCTCAGAGAGCACGATGGAGAGTTCTGCACTCAGAGACCATATCCATACTGAACTCAGGTCGAAGGGATTTTCTTCCGCGGTTAGTCAATGGAATGAGTACGATCGGACGAGACGTTCAAGTACATAATCTTGCAATATTCAGATAGTAGCAGGCATCCTGCTCTCTTAGCTTCGGTTGGAGATATATGCTAGATGCACTTCCTCAGTAACCTCTTAGGTTCCTGAGGGGCTCTGTTTTTTTTGTTCTCAACGCTACAAATGGTCCACATTAATACTCATTGGTATAGAATGCTGCCTCAGGTACTCATTATCAAGAATGTTACCCGGTGTTCCCTCACCTAGCAATAAGTAGTTATCATTCTGATGAGATAAAACATGGTAGCGGATTCGTGGAGAATTGGTAGGAGGGGGGAGTTTCGAATAAATGAGGGCATGTTCAAAACTAGTCCACGAACCCGCCGAAAGGCAGGATATAGCCCTACCTCAAGCATCAATTCTTACCATCCCTAATAAAGTCGGAAAGGGAGTGAGAGTAGGTCATGACCAAATGCCCTCACATGGTACAAACCATACAGAATGAGGTAGCGATTATAGAGCACAGATTTGAACCCCCTCGGTTCGAGACCTGCAGTGTTTAAGCCCTCATTTCTGCTCTCTCACAGTATACAATGAATATAGATAATATATAATCACCACAGAAATTGAATATTCAACCGATCAATCTGCATCGGATTCTTTCTTCATGGCGTGAGCAATTGTCTACGGTCGCATTCGTTTATTTCCTATTTTTTTATATAATTGACAATGCCTAGATATATGGTGGTGGATGAAGATTGAATGGGGAACAGGATGAATTATCTCATAACGATGATGTGATGAAATTAAAGCACGAGGTTCACAAATTACATGGTAGAGTGTACTACCTCTCTCTCTCCGTGTTTTTCCTCGCCGTATTTGAAATCCTCCTTCTATTTGAAGTGCTCTTTGGATCAGCTCTTCTTGGATTGGCTGGTACCTTTATGTTTGGGCTTCCTTTGTATGCGGTAGCAATTATTATCCTCTTGGATCTAAGGAAAGAAATGCAAAAGGAGTTCTAATTGGCTACACCAATTAGAAAAAGATGACACAGTCATAGTGACTGTGCCATTGAAATTCATCATTACCCAAAGAAATCGTAACTGCACTGATCACAAATCTTGGGGTTCTGTACGTAGGTGCCACTTGTTGGCATCTGAGCTCTAGCAGCCCAGAACGCATCGACAGCGCTGTATCCGTTGTGGACATAGTTCCAGAAGTAGTTTGCAAACGCCTCTTCTCCTGGTAGAGCACCAACAGACCACGAATTGTGCGTTTCGTCTGATGATGCCATTGCTAGATATCCTCCACCAGCCATATCATCAGCGAAATCACCTGAATGACAGGATGAGATGAGGAGACCCACACTTGAACTGTCTAGCTGGTCGCAGTATGATCTGAAGGTGTTTGAATAGACAATACTTCCAGACGGTCTAAAAGCAGTGTAAGAATGTGAGCCATCATTGTTGCCATGGCCGAAGAGATAGAAGAAGATGATATCATCTGCATTTTCATATGCAGCCACTTGTGAAAAGTCGCTGTAGAAATTACTGGTGTCCTTGAACTCAAAGAATTTTGTAAATCCCTCTGCCTGAAGATATCCCTTATACTCGTTGATTACAGTCTGCGTTCCAGCATCGCTTGCCCAGAAGAAGACTCCTATCTTCTCTCCGTCTCCGCCGCCGCCACCACCACCATAGGTCAGTGTAACGGTTAAGCCGTAGGCACCAGAACCGCTATAGGAACGAACCATGATATACCATGTACCTGATCCCGGATTGTTGAAGGTGACTTCCTCTCCGCCTCCAGTGTAGCCTCTCCAGTCGTAGGTGCTTGTAGTTGGTTCCGCACCACGTCGTCCATAGAGATCGAAATCAGCTGAACCGCATGTGAGGACAGAGTACATGCTTGTACAGTCCGCATCAACGGCAATTGTCCACATCTCTGTAGCACCAGTCGCAGCCAGTGAACTTGTTGCAGTCACACCATTTTCAAGCACATTGTCGCCGCCGCCACCGCCGCCGCCACCTTCATACTCGATTTGGTCAATTGCAAATCCATAACCTGTTACCGAGTAATCTGTGTCAAGACGAACTTGAATAGACTCACCATAGCTCCATGCAGACCACCCTCCTGAGGAGTATGTTCCAGTTAGCTTGTGGAGCTGTGCTCCCCCATAATCATACACATAGACGTAGTCGTAATTTCTTTCCACAGCTATATATGTGAAATGCACCCTGATTTGTGATGCACCAGCTTTAGTAATCCGCCATGTAGTATCGAAATTATTCGAATATGGATGAGCTGACTGAAGCACATATGACTCTACGGTAAATGGCTCCAGCGAATAGCTAGACAATGCATACGCATCGGTTGAGAAACTTGTCTGCCCCTGTTCTGTTGCCATCATTTTGACATTTCCAATAATTGGTAACGCCGCAAGGATAAATGCAAACACGAAAAATAAGGACAAAATTTTCGTTTTCTTCATTTTATAATACCACGCAATGGATTTGATTTTTTCAAACCCATCATACGGGAAAATTCAGCTCTATTTATATGTCTCCTTGAAATTTCCCGAATTATTTAACCATACTATTGCGTATAGTTTGAAAAAACAACTTTCAAGGAATTAGGCTTACTTTCCTCTTGGTCTTAGATTCGGTGCGTTTCGCCATCGGTTGTTGTATTCATTGGTTGGTCCTCTGGGAGCTTTCGAATCTCCCCAACGCCCTGTATAAGTGAAAAAATTCGTTTTGGAAAGAGAAACAAGATTTGCTGAGGTATTCCATCTCCTACCACCTGATGCAATTCTGTCACAGAAAATTCTCTTGTAACAATAGGGGTCCGATTTCGGAGAAGGATAATGAGCATGCGATCCCAAAGCAACCCATGCATGAATCTGATTTCCTTCCAGTAAAG
>CAYMLT010000116.1:0-9154 GCA_964391265.1 uncultured archaeon | reverse complement strand
CCATAGCAAAACTGTGTTCGAAGGCAAAATCTCGAAATGCCTGTGTTTCAGGTTCGGAAAAGGGTGCAGTCCCTTTGAAAACCTCGCTCAGCGGGTCGGATGACGAACCAATATTCATACTCCAATAGCTATCATAGTTCCTGTTTAGATCAGTATGTCCTATCCAATCTTCGTTAATCTGACCATCTCCATCATTGTCAATCCCCTCCCAGTAGGCGTATTGATAGGTCAACTGACCACCCGTTCCTTTCGTCCAGACTTCGTACTGGGTGACATATCCATCATCATTCACATCTTCATAGGGGTCTTCATCTATTAGGCCATCCCCATCATCGTCGTAGGGGCGAAGATTCTTTCGCAACCAATAATCACTATAATTGTAGATATAATTCAAAGCATCCGGATTTAGTGTTGGAATCACATAAACCTCTTCAGTATCGAGGTATTCGGTAATTTTAGGGTCTTCGCCATACCCATTGACCAGCCAGAGCATAAAGTAGATTGCAGTATTGACTGTGACCATTTCGCGTCCATGATGGTGTGCAACAACGAGGGTCTTCGCCTTCTGTTGTGGTGCATTCTCATTAGTCAATCGAATACTTAGAATGTCCCGTCCTTCGTAACTCTGCCCTATGATTTCAACATCAACAAGATCAGGGACATTAGAAAGAAGGTTATCCACTTCATCCTCGACCATTGATGAATTGAGATATTGGTCAGGATAGAGAACGGATACATTTTCCCACGTACGGTCAATAGATGGTGTTTCAATAGCTGTTATGAATGGTGTTGCCGCTTTGACTTCGAGAGGCAGCAGTAAAGATGGTAAAACTAGTGCGGATAAAAGAGCAAAGAGTAGCAGCACACGTGAAATTCTTCTTGTTTTTGGCAAATCGCTTTCTCCCATATATTAGATTACGCGTAATCTGAACCGAGTCTAGGAAGAAAAAAAGGACCAATTTGCATTAAATACGGTTTAGATTGGCGCTATTTGCCATGTACAAACTTGTGCATCTTTCAATAGTACTATATAAACAATTGAGGAGATTATTAAAAGAAGTGAAAAGAATTGAATTTTCGAAGAAATAAAACAAAGAAAGAAAGGCAGAATAGAAGAACACTCCCTCCAATTGAGTGGTATGCCGCTGCTACCAGGTAATTTCATACCTGCATAAAACAACGGACCAGTATGAAGGGATATAATTCCACTTCATCTGTTCCTTAACTCCTTTTGAAAAGCTCTGCTCCCGAAAAGGTAAAAAGCGACTCCATAACCGCTACGTTGTTGAACACAACATGGGGCTATTCCTGACCGTAGCGCCTACAGTGAGGCATCATGTTTGGTTCCAGCATATGCGGAGGTTGCCCAGCCAGATTAAAGGCGCTAGGTTGAGGGCCTAGACTTTACAATATCTCGTTGTGAAGAGGCAATCTCGTAGGAGTTCGCGAGAATTTTGTAGGATGCAATTAGGGATAGCTCGAACATCAATATAATGCGCGAGATAAGAGAATACGGCGAAGAGCTGGAACAAGAAAATCTGAAGCAGCCAAAGGTCAGTAGGTTGACTGTCGGAGAAGTAGACGAAATCATTCACAGTGCTAACGAGGAGATGTTCCCGAAGGGAGTATATGAATTACACTTCAAAGAAAACATCTCACTAAAGGAAATAGCAGAGAAACTAGGAGTTTCTATTCATAATGTATATAGATGCTTTAGAGAGAATAATTGGACTCCACATGGAAGTACAATAAGAAAAGAATTAGATGAGCAAACAATCAAACTTCTGTACAACGAAAAAGGATTATCCCAACAAGAAATTGCTGATGAATTAGATCTTTCGCTAAGCACGGTATATAGAAGATTCAAGCAGTACAATATTTCACCCAAGAGAATTGCTACTCGTGATGAAGTGGATGTTCAAGAAATTCGCTGACTCTACTATGAGATAGGCTATACGCAGGAAGAAGTAGCAGAGAGGATGAACATCTCAAAAGCTACAGTGGTCCGATTGTTTCGCGATCATGAAATGAAAATTATTCCAAGAAACTTCGGGAAAGAAGTGTCGATAGAAGAAATTAGCAATCTCTATTTTGAAGAGGGGTTGACACAAAGTGAAGTTGCTGGAAAGCTTGGGGTTTCATGTGCAACTATTCAACGTGTTTTCCAAGAACAACATTGGCAATATCGTAAAACAAGGAAACGATTAGAGATTGATATAGATGAAGTACATAGGTTATACTTTGAAGAAGGATTATCATACGAAAAAGTTGCAAAACATCTTGGAGTTTCCATTACTGTTATCAGTCGGATATTCAATGAACAAAAATGGAAGCCAAGAAAAAGAGTAACCTGGCAAGAAATTGATTCAGATATTGTGTACAAACTCTATTTTATTGACAATCTAACTCAAGAAGAAGTTGCAAATAGATTAGGTGTGTCAAAACCAATCATTCGTAGAATTTTTCGACAGAATACATGGTCAGTTCGCCAAACTGGTTTTGAGAATGATTTTGAAAGGAAGAAAGCAGTAAATGAGAGAAGACAACGTACCCAGATTAGGGTTAAGGAGTTACGCAATATGTTGTTTGGAACGGAATGTAGTATCTGCAGTCAAAAAAGAAAACTGGCAATTCATCGAAAGGATGGTACAAATCATCCTAAAGACACGTTGTGGAGAATTGAAAACCTGAAGTCCATAAACCCAGATGAATGGGCCGCATTATGTATCCCGTGTCATAGAGGTGTTCATTGGATGATGGAATATGGTGCCAAGTGGGAAGATTTAGTGAATCTATCTAGAGGAGTAAATATTCAGGGAAAACAGATGCTCATTCCTTTAATACTGCCCAAGTCTGATACTCCAACTTCTTTAGCATATGTGCAGATAAAAGAAACAACATACTTCTCAACAGAACTTAGGAGAGCTCTATTCGGAGAGAGCTGTTACTTTTGTGATACTAGTCTTGATGAGAAACGAATCGTCCTTCATAGAAAAGATGGAAGAAAACATCCCAAGAAATTGATAGTTCACGAGAAGTATTTTCGAACTCTTGAGCCAAGCAATTGGGTTTCCTTATGTCAGAAGCACCACCGATTTGTACACTGGGTAATAAGAAGACTGGATCTTGAGTGGCAAGCCTTGGAACAACTAGGGCGAAATCCTTATCACTAATTCTAATTCGGACAGTATTTACCCTCAATATCGAACTCTTACAACTGCGGAGGTTGCCCAGCCAGGTTAAAGGCGCTAGGTTGAGGGCCTAGTCTCGTAGGAGTTCGCGAGACTCCGAGTAATTCGTAGACTCGGGGCGCGTATTCAAATCTCGCCCTCCGCACCACTTCTTCTTCGTGAGGATCTAGAAAAGAAACTGAACTTAGCAGGATACATATATATCGTAGTGCAGGATTCAGAGGATAGTGAGGTAACACTGGTGGGAATTATGGTCACATTATATTATGGGAATCATCATATCATTGTTGAAGAGTCGTTGTGGACAGGGAATACATCTGTCGAATACAACGGCAAGAAAATGTCCAGTAAGAATTACATATTTGGTAGAACACATAAGTTTGATGTAACTGAAGATGGTCAGTATGCACACTATGAGGTTTCTCTTAGTTTTCCTTTCATTAGCAGAAAAGTAACAATATCACGTAATGGAATAACAATATTCAGCCAGAAGAAGGATTTTGTACCACCATCAGTTCAACCGCAATCAACTTCTCATCATGAGATGGTAACAGTAAGAGAAGTCATTCTTGTGGTCTGCAAAAATTGCGCATATAGGAATGAAATTAGTAGTAGAAAATGCGAGAAATGTGGTGCATCTATTTAGACCAAATCTCCCCCTCCGCACCATGCTCATTTCCTCTGAAGATATCTAATGAAGTAGATTTCATCATTACCTGTTTCATTGATTTCTGAGATAGTTCCACACTGACTAAACCCACACTTTTGATAGAACTCCGGAGTGCCTTCATCTTCTGTTGAAGTGAGTAAAGCACGGTGTCCCTGCTTGGTTAGGTCTTGAGCAATTCTGTTTATGAGCGAGGTTCCAATCCCTTTGCGTTGATATTCATCCTCGAGTGTGATGAGTCCAATATAGGGAATAGACAGCCAGATGTATTCTAACCGGGCATAACCAATTGCTGCATCACTCTCTTCGACCAAGTAAATCCACCCGTTTCGAATTGATTGTTTTATCCACTTCTCAGGGATATGAGGGAAATCAAATTTACGACATATCTCGAAATCGTCAAGAGTAGCAATTCGCGAACCTATCAAGTCATCCACCTATCTATGTAAGAAGTTCAGCATCTCCATTCTTCTTCAAGAGAATCTTTCCAATCTTTTCGAATTTGTAGGGTTCATCAACAGTGAACTCGGTCAAGACATACTCAATTGTCTTGTATTCTATGATAACATCACCCTCTTCAGTTTCTGTTTCAGACAGAATCTCAAAATCATTGGAACTTATGCCAATATCCGCTTCATGAACATCCTTGATGAAATCATCCGACTCCATTCTCTTCTTCATGAGTTCCTTCTTCCGTTCCTGAGCTTTCTCATTCAACAACCGTTCAATCAGTTTGGCTAGTTCTTTCACATCGAGTTTTATTTTGAACACCTCACTCGTCTGTTAGTTGTTTCTCAAGCCACACATGATAGCCCCAAGGGTTCTCATCCTTCTTGACAGTGGAATAGCCATGTTTCTTATAGAAATTCATAGCCCACTCTGCATGACTGTCAGTTTCAATAGTCATTTTCTTGAATTCGAGCTTATTCGCCATCTTTTCAAAATAGAACATGAGAGCAGATCCGATTCCTTTCCTCTGAAAAGCAGATTTTACATACATCAAAGGAATCCAGGCAGTATTTTCATCTTTGGCAGCAAATGAACCAACTGCAATGATTTCTTCCTCTTGTCTGAGAACATAGAAATCCATGAATGTAGACATTTGAGTAATCTGTTCCTTGGTAAGGAATGGTTCTATGTAGTGTTCCTTAGGGATGATTTTGATCCACATTTCGCGATTTAAGACATTGACAATAGGTAGAATTTCATCTAGTTCAGATGTGTCAGCCTTTTCAAATTCAATCTCAGGTAACTTCACAAAATCACCAAGATAGCAGTGGTTCAGGAATGATATGAATTCTATCATATCTATTTTCATATCATCAGGCTTTGCTCTAAATATGATGGCGAGATTGGAACTAAGAAAAAAGAACGGTAAATGGACCCACCCCCGAGGTCTAGGGAGGCAGGGAAGGGGTGGGTCCGAGGGAGGGGTAAGCGTTAGAAGTCATCCCAAGGATTGGTCGTCAGAATATAATGGTGTGTCTGATGATATAAGCTCATGATACAAACAAAAGCTGAAATTAGTACCAAAAATCGAATCCAAGCTGCAAGAGAAAATATTCTACGAGAACAACATCCTAATTAAGGACTTGCAATCTTTCGACCACTGAAATACAAAGGTGTAAGAAAGTGACCTCCCCAAAGATTGGCATTATCGGTACAGGAAATATGGGACGCATCCATGCAAGAGTACTATCTAGTTTGCGTATGCTGGGTGGCGTGATGGATGTTGATATTGACGCCGCAAAGCGTGTTGCTGAAATGTATGGAGTGAAAGCTTTCAGCGATTACCATGACCTTGTGGAGGAAATGGCTTTGGATGGAGTTATTATATCAACACCCACATTCACTCATTCCAGTATAGCTGAAGACATAGCAAAGAACCATGATTCGATTCGTGTAATTCTGATTGAGAAGCCTATTGCCAGCAACTTGAAGGATGCTGAGCGGGTGTCCGAAATTCTACGAAAGAAAGGAATTGCCGCCATCGTTTCACACTCCGAGATATACAATCCAATTGTTGGAAGAGCGCTATCATTGATACAAGAAGGTGCCATCGGAGTCCCGAAGAATACAATTCATGACAGAAGAGGATTCGTTCAGCCATCACGAATACATTCTCTGGGGGATGTTTTCGAAGACCTAGGTGTTCACGACTTTGATATCATGACAAGAATAAGTACAGGACCTGCTAGACTATTCGCTCAATCTATTGTTGAGAGTGGTGTCATAAATGCAGGAACAATCATGGTAAAGTTCGAAAGCGGATCGCATCATGTATTCCATCTCTCAAGGCAATACGCAGGAAGAGCCAGAACGATGGATGTATCTGGATCAAAAGGTGCTCTCACTTTGGATCTATTTGCACAGATTATCAGGGTGAAAGACCTAGATCAAGAACCAAAGGCTGATGATAGAACGATTAGTCTTCCAGAAAGAGGTGCAACCATCAAAGTTTATGGTGAGCCTGTTCGGGAGGTCATCAATGATTTGATAAGAGTTATTGAAACGGGGTCGGAACCGCTCGTTGGTCTTGATGATGGTGTAACAGCCATGCGTGTTGTTGAAGCTGCAAGAGAGAGTGCGAGGACCAACAAGGCTGTTGATATCAATATAGACACTAAATGAGAGAGCCAATAAGATGGGTTCTGTGACCCTCCGTTATACGTACGTCCACAACATTTCCAATGTCACACATATCATGAATAATAACAGATTTGTAGGTATGAGTGCGCCCCTGAAAGCCTTCTTTCGCGGCATTTCCCGTTATTAGAACAGGACCTTCCCACCCAATCCAGTTTTGGTTCTTTTCAGAGATTATATCCGTAACAAGTAAAGAGAGTTGCCTGCTTCGATTTTTCTTTACATCAGTATCTACTTTCTCTGTTGATTTTGATGATTCAGTTCCTGGCCGATCACCATACTTTGATACATTGATGACAGATGGGCGAACAGATTGTATGATGTTCAAAGTATCCTGAAAATCGACTTCTGACTCACCGGGAAATCCAACAATGATGTCAGTAGCAATCGTAGAATCTGGATATCGAGCAACTATGCGGGATACTACCTCCTCCCATTCCTCAACGGTGTAATAACGGTTCATTAGTTTAAGAATGCGATTTGATCCTGACTGAAGAGGGACATGGAAGAATTTGAAGAAGCGATCAGAGGACATTGAGTCTAGAAAAGAAGTGAGATTATTTTTCACTAGATTGGGATTGAACATACCAAGTCTTATCCGGTGATTCCCTGGATTCTGCCCTATTTCAGACAAAAGATTGCTAAGCGATTCACCTGTATCATGGCCAAATGCTCCAGCATCCTGTGCGGTAAGACGAATCTCTTTGTAACCAAGATGAACGCATCTCCTGAGAATGTTGACAATCTCACTAATCGGATAGCTTTGAACGGTGGTTCGTGCAAACTTGACAGCGCAGTATGCACAATCACCAACGCAACCCTCACAAATCGGAATGGTGCATATAACTGAATCAGGAGGCCCTTGGAAATAATTCAGTTTCGAGAAGTTATCTGAGTCCAGGTGTATAATTCCTCTCTCGCCGGCAATGATGCGTTCAACAATGGGTCCTAGGGACTCCAATGACTGTGGACCAAGTATTGCAGCAAAATTAGGAATCGCAGCGCGAAGGCGATTGAAAGAGATACGTGGTAAGCATCCTGTTACAACTATCGGCTCAGAACTGGTTGAGAGTTCTTTCAGCCTGTAAATAATTCGATCCTCTGTAGGTTCCTTTACTCCACATGTATTCAGAATTACAATATTAGCATCCCGGAGTGTGTCCACTCGTTCTGCGCCTAAGTGATGAAGACGTCCTACTATGAGATCTGAATCAGCCATATTCAGACTGCACCCATACGTTTCTAGATAGAATTTGATGGACACTATAGTTACCCACCTTGAACATGTGGAAGAATGGCAACTTCATCCCCCTCTTTCACAGGTATGCGTACGCCACCCAATGTATCGATATCTTTCATATTTAGTAGTACTATCAAATTACCGCTGATTTCATCGCCATCCATAATGAGTTGTTCCGCTTCAGATCCCCACTGCTCAATCACCATGCGGACAACTTGGAAGACTGTGGAACCTGCTTCTACTTCCACATCTATTATGCCTTCACCAATGAGCCGTCTTAGTGGACCGAATGATTTGAACCTCACATACAATGGCTAAACCCAGAGGGCGGCAGGAGCAATTGCTATTCAGGCTTTTGATAGAAGCTAATTAGCTCGGAAATCATTGAGTCAACTTCTTTGATGATTGCATCTATTTGCTGCTTTGTCGCATTATCTACATGAATCCCTACTGAAACCAGAGTAGGAACACTCAGTGCCTTACAGATTGTTTCAGCCGCGGAATTTGCAACTACATAATCTTTGTGTCCTGGAGCGGTAATCGTATTTACACTAACGGTAGTTGCATCTCGATAGTGACTCTTTGTTGGATAGGCAAATGCGACGCCTCCAATGTGGTGCTCATCGCCCCCAAAGATAATCACTTGTAGATCAGATCCAATTCGTTCGTGTGAAATCACTAGTGATATGGAATCGATGGTACGTTCAATTTTCAAACGAAACCAAGCCTCCTAACTGGTATGAGTATCATCACTTTTCTTCTCTCTGGTTATGAATTCTCCAAGAAAGGGTCATAGTTTTGGGATGTGCAGCAAAATGCCCATCAAGCTCACGGAGTGCTGTCGAATGAGGGGCGCGCGTTACTAGTTCGGGGGTATCATGGGCCTCTTTGGATATCTGTTCATATATCGCAATCATCGTATCTAGTTCCTGTTTGGATTCACTCTCAGTTGGTTCAATCATCATCGCTTCAGGGACAATGAGAGGGAAGTAAACAGTCGGTGAATGAATCCCAAAGTCAAGCAATCGCTTTGCAACATCCATTGCGGTCACTCCTGTTTCATCCTTCAACCCCTCTGCAGAAATAACACATTCATGCATTCGAGGATCATCTTGAGAGTATGGCAGACTGAACCCGGGGATTCTCCTAACATGATGAGCAACATAATTGGCATTGAGCACAGCCATTTCTGAGGATCTCTTGAGACCCTGTTTTCCAAGGGCATAGGCATAAGCATAGGCCCTTACGAGAACTCCAAAGTTGCCATAGAATGATTGAATCCTACCTATGGACTTTGGTAAATCATAATCCAACCAGAACATATCATTATCATCACGACGAACTCGTGGAACAGGTAGGAATTCTGCAAGCTCTTTCGTAACTCCAACGGGTCCTGCACCAGGCCGCCGC
>CAYMLT010000115.1:0-9303 GCA_964391265.1 uncultured archaeon | reverse complement strand
TCCATCATCATTGTGTTTTCTTGAAGGAACAAGAATACTGGCAATAAGCGGCAATGCAAAAAATAACGCAATCTGTTTGAAGAGGGCTGCAGTAACCATTGACAATAATCCTGCTGTTCGAGCGCCTTTGATTAGGAAGTAGAACGATAGTATCACAAAGAAGACAAAAGGCGCAGGATTCAACCATTGGAATACGGTGTAGTACAAAATAACTGGATTGAAGAGATAGGTGCATGAAGACACAATGCCAATCTCTCTTCGTTCTGATAGATGGTATGCAATCCCGTATATCGGAAATGCTGTCAGATATCCAAACACGGTAAGTACCAGTCCTATTCCAAATGGCTGAATTGGCAGAACGCGACCGAAAGCACAAACATAGAGGAATAGAGGTGGAAGAAAATAGGGTTGATAGTATACCCAGTCGTTTATTTCTTGCACCTCAAAGCGGTAAGTATAAGGTAGATGCCCATTCAGAAACTGATCCGCCCAGCTGATGTAGAAATAATCATGGTCAACCCATCCTTCAAAATTGTATGGTAAGGTATAGCCAAACAAACTGAATTGACCATTACCTAGCCATGATGCTCTAAAAGGACGTGAACCTTCTGCAACAAAGTCAATGCAAGCAGCTTGGAATACTATTGTCCAGACAACTGCAGCCATAATCAGAACTAAGAGAAATCCACGATGGCGCCATGAACGCTCTGCAAATACAGACACTATATGCCTTATCCGACCAGCCACGCGATTCTCCTCCAATTCCATGGAATGGGTTCAGGTTATTAAAGCTCTTCACCATTTCGCCTGACGCACAGAGATAAAGAGATTGAACTTAGATGCTTTATCTCGTAGTGTGTGTCTGTACCATTCTCGCCCACTGTAACATTGTGGTCTAGCCTAGACAGTGGTTCCTGGTCATCACACCAAGTCCGAATTCTGTTTTCCGATATCATTTGACCATTGTAGTATAGTTTCGAGTGTAGAATTTTATCCTGTTTCAGAATTTGATCAAGAGCTCCAACATAGTCAATTATCAATTCGTTTTCTCCAAATGAAAAAACACGGCGTTGAATTGGGCCTCTTGACTCACGTAACATCTCAATGCGTGAGATTACAGGTGAGAATCTATTTCGCATAGCACCTTTCATCCAGCGTATGGGTGCAGTGAGGGCAGACCAAAATACCCCGATTTGCGGTGCGATTAGGTATCCGATTAATATGAGAATCACACAGAAGAGATAAATTTCCCGAGGAGGCAGAACGATAGCCAAGGATAGGAGAATTGGAAGCCATAACATCGAGAAAGAGAATGATACGGATTCCTCCTTGCTCACAACCATCTTATTCGATGCAAATATGGAGAAGAATGGAGCAAAAAGGGTGAAGTAGTATTTGTAGACTCCCCTTGGTCCAAGGAGATGAACACACAACATTAGAAGCATGGTTAGGAATAGTAGCCTTCGCATATAGTAGAGAGGCCTGTTCACTTCTCTCCGCTCAATTAGCATAATCCCAAAAAACAGGATAGCACTGAATGACAGTAAGAATCCATAATATACAACGAAGTCAAGTATTTGTGCAAGTTCCGACAATCCTGCTACAACTGGCAGTACTTGAAGACGCATAGGGCTGCCATATCCTGGAAGCTCGGTGAAGGATTCTAAAGGAAATCCACCTGCAGCGAGGAGAATATTGCTTATGACATTGGGGGTCATTACAAGAAAGGGGAAGATTATTGCAAAAACAAAGCACAATACCAAGACGGCACTGACAAGAAAGCCCTTGATATCAATAAAGCTTGAAATTGATGTTATTTGTTCAGGTAGACTCTTTTTTGATTCTTGAACGATCTGTACGGAGTCATCTGTTTCAGCAGTGCTACCAGAGGGCCCCTGATTAGACGGTTCGGTTTCGTTCATTTCTTCTTTTGATGTGGGTCGAATCAGAAGGTATACTACGAGGGGGATTCCCAGAAACCATGCTGTTTGTTTGAATAACGCTGCACAGACAATTAGAATCGTCCCGGTATATTTCTTTCCACGAACGAGCATATAAAATCCGAGAAAGAAAAAGAAAATGAAGGGGGCGGGGTTTAGCCATGCATAGACGGTATGATAGAGAACATTGGGATTCAGAAGATACGTTAATGCAGCTGCTTCACCTATGTGCTGATTCTTTGTCAATGCTTTCCCAAGACCATACACAGGAAATGCAGTAAGATAACCAAATGCGGTTATGAGAAGACCAATTCCCCATGTATCAACTGGAATTGCGATACCAGCAGCATACAGATACGCGTAAAATGGAGGGAATATGTAGGCACCATTTTCGTTTGTAAACCCATTAAGGTCAATATATCCAAAGCTTGAACTGTAGGGGATAACCCCGCGGAGAGTATTGGTTCCCCAATGGACGTAGTAGAAGGAATAGTCTGTGTATCCTTCGAATTGACATGTAAGAGTATATCCAAATAAATTGAATTCGCCAGTCCCAAGCCAAACACCACGAACTCGCCACAGCGAAGATTCCATATAGTCGATTAAAGCCAAGTTGAAGATGGTGGACCATATGACCAAACCGATGAGGAGAATTATGATTAGTATGAAGTGGTCGTAGACGAACTTTACAATACGGTCTCCAAGTGGCAATTTGGACATAGAAAATTGTTTTGAATTCCCACTGATTAATGCTTTCCCTCAAATCAAGTACCTATTCATCAGTATCAAATC
The DNA here is from genome assembly GCA_964391265.1 of uncultured archaeon. Classification (GTDB taxonomy): domain Archaea; phylum Asgardarchaeota; class Thorarchaeia; order Thorarchaeales; family Thorarchaeaceae; genus MP5-2226. The sequence continues at coordinate 6,571 of CAYMLT010000115.1, read as the reverse complement.
GCAGACTTGCAGTACTAGAAACACCGGACTTTGCCACCTCCACAACTGGAACCCCCTCCCAAGATTGTACGTCTGTATGAGTAATTAGAAGTATTTGTCGGAAAGACTGATCGTTGATTAGATTTTGAACCACAGAGGTTCTCCGACTCTTGTCAAGTCCGCCCAAAGGCTCATCCAATAGAACACATCGAATACGTGGTGAAAGTGCGGGACTGGCTCGCAGGGGCCGGATGGCGCTCATGGTACGACTGATACCCAATCTGAAACCTAGGCTCACTGCAGTTCGATCACCATAGCTTAGCTGTGATGTCTTCTTTGTTGCATTGTCACGTTGATCTTTGACCATAATTACTAAGCCAGCACCTCCTTTTCCCTTTGCCTTAGTAGGAACCAGATCGACTCCGGAATACTGGTCATTAGTAAATGATCTAACATAGGGATTGGTAGCACCACGAATGATACCAATCAATCTCTTTTGAATGACATAATCTGCGAGAAAGCCACTCACAAGCTTCCTTCGTACATACTGGGTATGCTGATTGAGCGATTTCAGTTCTTCAATATCAGCACCATGTTTCTGCATTGTTACGATTTCATCGCCAAGTTTCTTTACAGCATGTTCCTCTTCAGCGATGTTTTCAGCGATAGTCTCTGATTCACGTTCTAGAGATTCAAGTTTGGTCTTAGAGGTTGCCAAGTTTCGATGAAGCTCATTTAGATCCTTCACATTATGCTTCTTCAAAAGTGATTCAATGTTCTTTATCCCAGCTTTTGCGACGGCCTCATTGAATGCAGCAGTAGATTCATTCACTTTCTCTTGGACCAAGATGACTTCTTTCTGACTCCTAAGAAGTCGCTCAACTGCATCAATGTTCTTGCTCAATTCTAGAGTCTTATCCTCCATGTTTTTCGATTGTGTCGATAATTCAGAACGCTGATTTTTCAAACCTTCCGCTCTCTTTAGAGCGTCCTTTATCATTTGTTTGTATGACAGAACAATGCTATCACGTTCATCAGTAGTCATCGGCTTTGAACAGGTAGGGCATTTTGCATCATCAGATGCTGATTCTAATGTTTCTGTCGCCTTCTGGAGTCTATTCCCTTCACCTATGAGAGAACCCACTTCAAAAGTAATTTCTTGAATCTTTTCCACCATCGAGTCTTTGCGGTCCTTCAGTTTTTCGGTTTGCTTCTTTAGAGTGGTCATTCGGGCTAGCAAAACTTCTTCATCTGGGGATAGCAATTTGGTTTCTGCTAAGTCCGCATCTCGTGTCTTTATCACACGTCTCAGATCGTTATTTTGCTGAACCATTTCTTGAGAGAGAGCATTCAGACGCTCCAGCATTTTCTGGGCAGGCATCTTTGCGATTGACTTCTGAGTTTCTCCCACCTCTCTCTTTTTCTCTTTCAACGACTCTTTTTGCAAAGCAATTTTCTTTTCCGTATCAGTAATCATTTGCTGAAGTCTTTCTGGGGGAGTATAATCAGACCTAAGAGCGTTCTCGCGATTAGATAGATCTGATTCAAGATGCTTCAGTTGACCATTCATTTCTTCAAGCAAATCCAAATTGTATATTTCCACCAACATTTCACGTAAAGAAGACGGGGGAGCATTTGCGATAAGCGACACCTCGCCTTGTCGAACGAGAAGCGTATTGAGTGCTTGTTTTGAACTTATATTCAAAATCGACTCGATTTCACGTCCCACCGTGGTGGTTTTATCAGCAACTCTTTTCCAAACACCTTCTTTCCAGAAGAATAGAATCGCATTCATTCCCGATGCAGAGTCATAAGACCGCTCAATCTTGTACCGACTTCCCGCTACTTCAAAGGTGAGAGTGACTTCACAGGAAACTGAACCAAATCGGACAAGCTCATCATTGGTGAGATTAACAACTGTTGGTCCCCATAATGCCCAAAGGATTGCCTCAAAGAGTGACGATTTCCCCGTAGAGTTTTGTCCTTTTATAATGGTCAATCCATCAGGTAGCTCGCCTTTTTCAGGCAATGTAAGATTCTTGAATGGCTTGAAGTTTTGAATCTCGAGAGTTAGGATTTTCAAGTGGAATCATCCTCCATTATATCTTCGAGATTCAGTTTCTCTTCATCCGCATCGACGCTCTTCTTCAGAGCATGTACAGCAATACGTGTTAGCATCGAAGAGTCATACTGCTCGTCAAGCGTAACCGTTCCCAGATATTCGAGAAAGTCATCCTTGGGATTTTCGATGAGATAATCGCATTCAATTTCGGGATATGCAGACGGATCATGTTCTATTTTGGGGACCAGTACCGACCAAACGATTTGGGAGATGTTATATGTTGAATCGCGATCGAGCAAATCCAGTCGCTTTGCTTCCATACCCACACTCAAGTCCAAACTATTTACCTGAGGAGAAGAGCCTTCGAATACAATCCGAATTCTAGCAGCAGTAGTTGGCTCCCAGTCCTGTTTTACACCAATAGTTTGGAGCAAAGAATCCAATTTATCCATTACAGAATCGACGCTATCGTCAGGATCTATGGTGATTTTCTCATTGAATACTGGACGAGTGTATTCAAAGATTTGGGGAATGACCTCTATATTGTGTTCTTCAGATATTTCAATCATTAGGAATCCTTTGTCGTGGCGGGCCTCATCAAATCGCCATCGTTCTGGAGACCCTGCGTACCAGGCATTCTTAGCGTGTTTATGCTGATGGTGGTCATGGCCCAAGGCAATATAGTCATAGGACATGCTGAATATTTCTGAGTAGAGAGTCTTGTCTAGGTCCATACCATGTGCTATGGCAATTGAGGGACGTTTACTATCAGGACGTTGATGTGTTGTAATCCAATCACTGAAATCTTGAAGCATTTCTGCAGATTCAAGTACATTTCTTTCCATGAAGGGAAAACAATAGACATCCATTTTTTCGTATTTTGTAACCAAAGGCTCTCCTTTGCTAAATGCCTTCTTCAAATCCTGTTGTGTTGCAATATCAAGTCCAGGAACAGCTAACTTCAATGTATCAAGTAATGATACGTCAAGAGTTCTGTACAGCCCATGATTCCCTTCAATGATTAGAACCGGAATGCCTGTGGCTTCAATGAAGTTCTTCAGAACAAATATCGCTGTTTCCTGAGCTACGGGAGGAGGCTGTGTGGGATTCATTTCCCATGGGGAATTGTAAAGGTCCCCTGAATGAATCACCAAATCAACAGGGGGATCTGAAGCTGCGATTTTATCGAATAATTCTGAAAACCGCTCATAGTAGTCGTTTTCTAAAAGACGGGTGCGCATCTCAACACCCCATACATTCTGCTTAACACCCTGACTAGGTCTTGTTCCCAAGTGTGTGTCAGATATGTGGGCTATTCGAATAGACATCCAGAGTTACCTCAGATTTCATGCTTTTCTTGTTTCTTCTTAGTCCCTTTGGATTTGTATCCAGCCATATCACGTTCAAAGACTTTGTCATAGAGAGGGATTTTCACAGGAAGAGGGAGTTCACGGTATGAGGCTGTAAGAATTGCTTCACCTCTAGACATAACTCTAAACTCATTCTCAAAACCGGTTATGCTAACACTGGCATTTTCAATACATGCACGGATTTCACGTTCATTTCCGAGTCGTAGATTAATCTCGGTATTCATCTGTGAGAGAATCACATTATCGAGAACACTCACCTGTTGACTCACCACCAAAAGGCCAATGTTGAATTTTCGACCTTGTCTGGAAATATCCTTAAAGACAGATTGGCCCTTCATGAGTTCGGGATTCAATATTGATGGGGCTTCTTCAACTGTGATTTGAATTACAGGTAGGTTTCGTGGATCCTTTACGGGACTTTGGTCGTCATTTCCCTCCATACTATAGAACGTTCTCGCTCTTGCACGAACTCTGCTAAAGAAAGAAGGAGGCAATCTCAGTTTTGCCTGTCGTTCGAAATCACCAAGGTTGCCACTACTCTTGAGGGCTCTTCTTAGATCTGATAGAGTGCGGGTCACTATTGTAGTAAGTAGAAACTGCTCTCTGTCGCTCATTAGACTTGTATTAACAACAAGAATTCTACCTGTTTCCATTGCTTCGAATACTTCATCAAGTACAGAGGATCCACTATCAATGAATATTGGACTCCTACTAAGAAAACGCAGACGTCTCTGAACCCCCCGAAGTGTTCCTTTTGGTGTGCCATCTGGATCTTCAGCCATGCCTAATATTTCTGAAATCCAATTCTCTCCATGTTGACCATGGACGGCCTCGATAAAGGAAGCCATTTGTGAGGTGAAGTCCATAATGGAAAATAAATCACGTGGCGTTATCTCACTCCAGAGAATCCTAATTTCTTTTGCATATCTCCTTACTTCACGTTGAGTTGCGGAGAGATGAGTTGTGAGATAATAGAAAGAACCTAACACACTCGTTCTAGTTGTGGCGTCCATTGCCTCAACAACATGCTGAATTCCGTACTTATCAACTCCAAGAGCAAATTCATCATGGGGGTCTATACAGAAGGCAGATATCCTAGGTATAGTATCATCTTCAGAACTTAGCGATTTCATATTGGTATCAATCATAGATTTGATTAGAACCATCATTAGGTTACTCTTGCCTGAGCCAGTTGAGCCAAATATGCCCACATGCATTGGAAGAAATTTAACAGGAACTGTAACAGGAACGTCCAGAGCATTCTCTCCTATTTGCAAATCTCCGATATAGATCTCACCAGCAGTCTGGGTTTTCAGCATTTCGCGCACGGGTTTGTCAGATGTGCCTGGAATGGGTCTGTAAACATCGGCAAGATGATCAGGAAGCCTTCGAGGGCTCCTGAATTCCCATTCGCCCTCTATCTTCTCGGCATAACCCAACATCTTTCCATCAACTGAGAGAAGCATGTTCCGCGCTATTCCTGAGAGATATGAATCACCTTCTACAATTAGGGTGCTAGCAACACGAGCCATGTCATCTACCTGACGGAGGTAATTCTGAAGGCCTAGGACACGAAAGAAGAACACACGTTCTGCACCGTCCCTGCATGAGTAAATCATGAAGATTTCGCCAACACTGATATCGCGATTATTTCCCATGATACCTAGCATTGTCTGATTACCAACACCAACCTTTCCGTAGTGTTCTCCAAGTTCGTCTTTATTCAACGTCATCATTATTCCTCATTTCAAAGATTGTAATCCTCACGAAGGGGTGATGCCTTCCTACCTTCTTGGCCCATCTGTCGAAGAATGTCTTCAACAATCTCTCTTGCCAAACGAAGGTCTTCATAGCTCATCTTACATGTTTCGTGTGCAAGTCCCAATGCGACAGGATAGCCATACCATCGAGCATCTCGGGACATGAATTCTAGGTCACTAAATAGATTCTTCTCATTAGCCCTGGTTGCTACAGGATCATTTGGAACGTAAATCTTCTCTCTCCACCATATCCTATCAAAATCCACGCGAGAAGGGCGATTATCTCTTGAAAAACTGAACAGATACGGAACCGCAAGAGTAGGCGGAATATATGTCCTGTCTTCGTATATGTGCAAACCTCCACCCGGATCTTCCGCACAGGGTAGTTGGCAAAACCACTTGGCATGACTCCCAAAGATGTCGCGTGCCATATTCGCAATCCGATGAGCAAAAGGAATTGTGTGGTTCTTGCTTACTGCGGCCACAATAACTCCCTTCTTACGAGCCAGCGAACATACATCACGAAGCATGAACCCGCTTGGCATTGAAGGATATTTTCTCACAAAGTGAAGGAAGACTGATAGTGCTCCATCAATCAATACGTATTTTGGATTCAGATTGCTCTCCAACACCTTTCTTATTGCGGCCAACTCAGTCACAGTTCTAAGCTCATCGTGTACAACTGGATTGGTCAGCAACTGCTGTCTGGAAATCAATTTTGCCATTTGTTTCAAGTCATTGACATATTTCCCATATTCAATGGATTTTCCAATATCAGACGTTGAATTGATGCTTCCGTTTGTGAAATCACGAAAGAAAGGCAATATGATTTCTTCTACATCCTTTTGAGGATAGATACTCTCCAATGACTGAGCGAGTTTCTCTTGGGCATCCCCTCTCACACCTGAGTGCCAGTGTGAGTCAAGATTGGGCTGGTCACCAAGTTCTGCTTCAATCACGGATCGTTCAAGAGGCTCGAAGTATTGCCCATTTGCGCTGTTTGTATCAAGAAGTATTGTTGAGGAACTGAGCAAATGGACGCGAATATCATCAAGAGTTACAAGATTGGAGTTTCCCGATCCGTCTATTGCTGCTACAATAAAATCCTCATCTAGAATAGCATCTGCAGTAAGGGGATCGACCGTATCAAGAAGATCTTCCTTAATTCGAACTTCATCCTTGGCAAACTCTTCCTCATCCCTTCGATCCTGTTGATTCTTAATATCATCAAATGTGGATTCCAGTAGTCGTCTGAAGCCTTTTGTGAGAATCTTCTCTAGCATAATACCCCTCTTCTGTTTGACCGGTCTCCGTTGAAGGCGAAGAGATTCATTTCTTCGTGCTGCTGGGAGAATAAAAACCTAGCACTCGGAAAGAAAGAGAAGGTTTGACTAGGATTA
>CAYMLT010000114.1:0-9400 GCA_964391265.1 uncultured archaeon | reverse complement strand
GAAGACAATGCATGATGAATTCATGTACTGGTACCCGAATGATCAGAGACATACAGCTCCCTCTCATATATCGAATCACCTGAGCTTTGCTATTTTCCATCATGTGGCTATATTTCCCGAAAAACATTGGATACAGGAAATTAGCCTGAATGAGCATCTGAACATGGAAGGTGGCAAAATGTCAAAGAGCAAAGGCAATGTCATTCCTTTAGTGGAGATACCGAAGAAGTATGGTGCAGATGTTTATCGTACTTATTCAATCTCTGCCGCCGAACCCGCAAGTTTGATGGATTGGAGAGAAAAGGATGTTCCTGCTGTTCGTAGCAGAATAAACACCTTCATTGATATAGTTACCAAATACGGAACGAAACCTCCAGTGGTCTATCACAAGAAAGACAAACCTACCATGATCACCAGATGGGTCTTATCAAAGGTAAACTCCATTGTAAAGGAAAGTACTGAGATGTTGGATGCTTTCAAGTTGAGAGATTATGCCATTTTGGTCACATCCGAAATGAATCGCACTATCAATCAATACGTAAAGCGAACGGAGGTCCCGAAGGAAGAACGAGATGGAACAATGGCATACATATGTGATATTTGGGTGCGCTTGGTTGCACCTATGACCCCTCATACATCCGAGGAGATGTGGTCGAAAATGAAGCGCGAGGGCTATGTTTCAATTGCATCTTGGCCTACGGCTGATTCCAAATTAATCGACCCGGCTATAGAACGGGCACATGATGTCGTTGAATCCACAATGAGGGACATTCGCGAAATTGTAAAGCTGTTGAAGGATAAGAAGGCCTCCAACGTCCATGTATACGTTGCACCACAGTGGATGTTTGAAGCTATGAATAGTATTCATGATGCAAATCTGCCAATCATTGTTGGAAACATCATGAAACACTTAATGTCCAATCCTGACTATAGACAACATGGAAAGGCTGTAAAATCCATTGTCGACCGTATTGCGAAGGAAAATGGATTGTGGGACCACTCTAAGAGTGCAAAGGAAGAGAGTGCAGTCATCAGTGATTCAATTCAGTATATGGAAGGCGAGTTGGGTTTGAAGGTGATTGTACAAGACTCAGATAATCCTGAACATGATCCGCAAAACAAAGCACGATATGCTTTGCCCGGGCGCGTTTCCTTGTATATTGAGTAATCTTGGTGGGGTGCCGAACCCCACTCTTTCTTCTTTGTACTCCTCACTGAGTGAAAACGTCTTCTCCTTTTTCATCCCAATCATATCGCACCTCTTGTTTTTTCGAACGACTAATCTTTGAACGAATCATGTAGCTCAATGGAACTTTGATTTTATCACTGGCTTGACTACCTTTGCCTGTGGTAGGTTCTTCGAACCACATGTGATATGGAGTATCTTTCCATATCTTCTCCTCAATTACAATGGGTTTCAGTAGGAAGATAAAGAATAGGCCAACAATGAATATCGCTGGTATCGGAATCACGGTCCTCCCAATCATCCCAATAGGTGGGAGCGGAATAAATGGTATGATATACGAAACCAGAACGGCACCTATTCCATCAATAACACATTTGGTACGTTTGATTCTGCCTTGAAGATATCCCAAGACTGATTGAATATACCGTACATGAAGTGCAGTTGCCAAGAGTATGGCACCGTATTGAAACGCTGAAAGTGTTGAGAACTGGAACGATAATGGTCGTGCGGTAAACACATTTAGCATTTCTGAGGCTGAAATCAACTCCAAATTAGATGGATTATATTGTTCATAATAGAGCCAATATGATTGTTCAATTGCCATCAAGGGTTGCAAACAGTTACAAGAATCTTGAACAGACTTGGACTTCCCTTAGATAACGGTTTGAACGATTCTATAAGGGGTTATATACTCAGGTCCACGTACCGTTCTATGAGGTTGTCTTGACACAGCTCTGACCTCACAGAGTCCCCCCAGTGCCGTTACCTGGGAGTACATCACTCTGGTGTCTAAGATTGTACAACTAAAAATGAACGGTATAAACATGATACATAGACCAAGGAACAGTGATATCGCATCCAATTTTGAGGGCTTTCTAACTATGTTGAAGAAATAATCGCATGCAGTGTTTGAAGATGACTTGTTCTCTGGATTCACCTCTCGCTGAATAAATGGAACTACAATTAGAATCAGGAATGCCCAATTAACTGATAGGATTGTAGGAATTAGTGTTAGGGTCAATACCTGAACGAATGGTGTCACTGTCATTGGTAAAATGAATATGTACAGCGAAATTGGCTGAGAAAAGAAAACAGCCAAAGCTAGTAGTTTCTTCAGGGATTCTCCTCTTGGCCTTGTGAACAGAATATAGTTGAAACCTATTGAAGGCAAACATGCTATGAATAGTACTGGTATACCTAAAATGCGGATGAAACCTGGCATTGCTGGCACGATGGAAGCTTGCCCAATTTGACCAAGTTGAGATACATAGTGGGAAAATATCGAGAATGCTTCTCCACCAGTACCTACGTAAGGTATCATCGGTGTTAGAATCATCACAATCCCCGTGATTGACCCAAGAATTCCTCATAGAGGAAAGTGTTTTTCATCAACAATTCTCTTAATTTCCAAATTCAACCAACTTCCTATTGATGGTCTTGCCTAGATTCCACTGCTAATCCTACATATGGGTCTGCATATGAATAGCAGACCTTTGAAACGATATTATCGCCTTCTGCAAATCAGAACAATCAGTATTATGGCCAAAAGAACTACCAGGCCGATTATGAGATACAGATTCTCCTGAATAAAATCAGGAAGTCTTGGTCCAGTCGTGTTAGTGGTGGTCGTTCCTGTAGTACTTCCTGTTGTTGTAGTTGTACCTGTGGTTGTAGTAGTGGTCGTTGTTGTTGTAGTTGGTGCCATAACATTGTAGGTTACTACTGCTGATGTCGCAGTATTCATGGCATTGTCATATGCAACAACCCGGAACTTCACTTGCATCGGAAAAGGCACAGGATCTATTATTCCAATGTAGTGCGTTCCATTAGATACCATCGTAATGTAGTTTATAGACACCCAGTTATCCAGGCTGAATTCTATATCGACCGCCCAGATACCCGAGGCATTGACAGCATCAGAAACCGACACAATGACCTCTATATAGGTGGGATCCACTACAGTTGCTGTTGCGTTGTGAGTGAATGTGTCGATTGACGGAGCAATAGTATCAGTTACCTGATAGCTTCCTCCATCTACAGGTCCCCCTACCGCTGAGCTATTCATTGGAATGATTTTGTACTCGATTTGGAAGAGAAACTTATGCAATGGAATAGATGCAGTGTACAAACCGGAAGAGAACGTCATATTGAACTCCTTCATTGCTGTCCAGCTGCAATTGGTCCATTGGAATTTGACATAATCCGCATTGGATACATTGGCTGTAACAGTTACCGAATCAGTATATTCTGGCGCGGAAGGATTATGATAAGTATCCCAGATTACTGGAAGATTCATGGTTGCTTCCACTGCCTTTGAAATATTCAACTTCCCGTATCCCCACACGGGGTTCGCAGGAGCCGGCCAAGGCGTGATTGCTCCAGTAAAACCATCGGTGTAGGCTGTGGATTCAATAAGGTCCTTCACAAGAAGTCCGCAATCAGGATTGAGTTGCAGCAGTAGAGCGGCTGCTCCAGCCACATGGGGGCCTGATGCTGATGTTCCACTGAAAAGACGGTATCCTCCAAACACCTCATCAAGTGCAAGTCCGCCGTAATTATCAAACCATGTCGCCCAAGATGAATCACTAGACCAGGCTGATATGATATCCCATCCACCTGGAGCTCCTATTGACATTTTTTGATTTCCATCTACACGAGGGCCTGAAGAAGAAAAGGCTGCAATACCTCCTGCAGTTGCCCATATTGACCTAGAATGATATGATGCTACAGAAATCGCAGTATCGGCAGTTGATGGCCAAGTTATGATATGGGTGTCTATCACTCCATGCGCGGTCTGCCAATGCGCTCCTGCACTCCACGCACTAGCATCATCTGAGATGTAAAAGTGGTATCGTGCCGTTTGGGTGTTATTGATATCTATAGACCAATATGATGTGTCTTTAATCGTACCTGATATATCGATAGCAATCATGTAATTGCTACTTCTTGTAGAGTTTGCAATGAATGCATCAATTGTAACATTAGTTCCTGTTGACGCTCTTTGCCAATTGTTGTATCCTATGCCAAAGGTCAGCTGATGAACAATGTATCCCGTAGAAGTTGGCTCAGTTATGTTCACCTGAGCTCCATTAACAAGCATATCACACAGGACAGTCAAGTACAGCTCAGTCGCTCCCAAAGATGTGGGAACTCTGAAATCGGTGGATAGAATCAGATTATTCGTCCCCATTCTATCAGCATGTCGCATGGCACCTCCTAGATTTCCTGCTGGAACAATAACTGGAATTCCGCTTGATGTCAAAGTGTCTATCATCATCTCCACATTGCTTGAACCATCAAGAAACTCATAGGTCCAAGAGCCGACTTCGATAAGAATTACATCTGCACCGTGATCTCTTGCCCAAATGAGACCTTCTTCAACAGTGAGCCCATCCGAGCCAAAGATATTGATCGCAATCACCTCTGCATCTGGCGCAACACCGACATACTTTCGGTATCCTATCTGTCCTCCATTCAAGATACCAGCTACTCCCGTGCCATGACCATCAGTATCGTAAAATGTGGATGAGGTCAAGTTGACACCTCTTTCCCAAACCTGTATAGTACTACTTGGCTTATGTACAATGTATTTGGTCTTGGGAGTTTTGAGTCGAACCAGATTATCTAGACCTGTAAAGAGCGAATCTGAATTAGTATCATTGATAACAAAGAACGGGTCATTGTCATCAATCGAACCAACTGTTGTCCCGTTATCTAACCAGATCCAGTCCACATCGACAGTAACGCTTCCGTCTCCATCGACGTCAATCGCGTATAGCTTTTCGTTATTCTCTATTCCCATGTTATTGTTCAGATCTATTCCATCTGTTCCATTATTGAACATGAACATATTTGGCGGAAGGCTAGCAGTTTCAAAGTAGTTTACACTCGCACCATCAGCAAAATAGAAGTCTGGATGGCGCCACTCAATACCAGTATCGAGGTCAGCAATCAGGATATCTTTTCCTGTGAGATTGTAGCCATAATAATCCTGCATATCCCATGCCAAATCGGTGTAGGTTTCAGTTCCTGGAACCGAAATGTCTCTGGGCATTTGATATTTCGGATTGTGTAGGGATTCTGCATTTTCAAAAATGGGGTCCTGTTTGAGATAGTCCAAGATTTTCTGAGTTGCTTCGACAAGATAGACGTTTCCGAGATGCTGTGGAGAATCTCCGAATGAAACCCCCAATGCCTCATAATACTGAATATCTCCCTGTGAAAGTTCTCTCTCAAAACGAATTGATACCTTATTCTTCTCTCCTTCGTCCTGTATCATTGGCAATCGTTGATCCTCAGACGAATCCATATTAGTGTCAGCTTCAAATCCAACCATTGGCGAAATTGCTATGATGGGAATAAGAAATAGGAAAATGACAACCAGTGCGCGCTTCAATACCTAACCTCTCCTAAAGGTATTTTCTGAGTTGAAAGGTGTTCTAATAAGCTTCATTCATATGAAATCTATACGATTTTTCGAAAGGATTCTATTCACAATGTTAATCTTTTTTCACGAGCCTCTGAGAACGATCAGAATTGCCAGAAGCTATAACCAATGTCAATGCATTGATTGCTATTTGGAGAATGATTCTCCCAGCCGAGGTTAGGAAATGGGCGATTTTCAAGTTTGGTACAATTGTGCTTTGCCATGACAAAGATGAAGATTCAACAGAACATCCATTAGAAGTTATGAAAGAACATGGTCCCGTTGTCCTAGGAACTCCTCTAGGTGATTTCAATGTCGGACTTGCTGCTAACAATCCCGGATGGATCGTGGTATATTCTCACGAGGACATTGGTAATTATGTTTGTCCTGAAGAGATGGATTCTGAAGAACCGCATGCTGTTGAGATAGGCGTGACTGGACGTGCCAAAAGGCAGGCTGACTTCGAAGCAATGGAGATCATCCATGCCGAAAATGGATTTTGATGATGTATGCTAATTCACGTTGTTATGACTTCAACAGTCACCTTTATATTACTCTAAATGGTTCATAGAGCAAACCATTCCATATTTATAGTTCTAATAACCAACTTAGAGAGGCTTGATGAATATGACAGAAGTACCCAAAGTCTACTATGGATCGACAATTGTAGGGCGTGCCGCTCGCTATGCCTGTTTGAGTGCAAAGCTGGACAGCATTTTGGAACATCTTGATCTCAGTACGATTGAGAAGAGGGATAAGGTTGCAATCAAGATGCACCTTGGATTTAACGATGGATATCAGACTGTACCTGTATTCTTTGTCCGAAAAGTTGCAGAAGCTGTGAAGAAGCAGGGTGCGTTTCCCTTTGTAACAGATAATCCCTCGGCAGTCTACAATGCCGCTGATAGAGGTTACACATCAGAAACCTGTGGTTGTCCCATTATTCCCATATCGGGTGTAAAGGATGGCTATGTTAAGAAGAAAGAAATCGACTTCAATGGACTTGATTCTCTTGATGCGGCTGGCGCTCTTTTGGATGCAGATGTTCTTGTTAATCTCACTCATGTAAAGGGGCATGGTGCTTGTGGCTATGGCGGTGCATTCAAGAACATAGCACTAGGGGGATATGGTGCGAGTTCAAGATGGCAGAAAATCCATGGCGTTGAGCAATTCTTGAAGTACTTTGATGAAACTAAAATGACAAAAGAACACCTTGAGAAACTTCGAGAAGCCTGTCCCAGGAATGCACCGTCGTGGAATGAGAAGAGTGGAAAAGCTAGCTTATCATTCTATGAATGTGATCAGTGTCATGGTGGGGATAAACCATGCATTGAAGCTGACGCTGGTCTAACAGGATGGACCATTAAAGAGGAAAACTTTGTTGCCTTTCAGGAAATTATGGCGATTGCTGCTAAGCATATTATTGATAGTTTCGATGCCGATAAAATGTTCCATCTCAACTTTATGATGGATATTACCCCCTTCTGTGATTGTATGGGAATGGGTATGCCAAATGTGGTAGAGGACATTGGTATTGTGGGAAGCAATGACATTGTTGCTGTTGAAACTGCTAGCCTGGATCTTATTGCAACACAAGGATTACTGGTGGATACTGTGAAGAAGATACCTAAGGCTTACATGAGATCCAATCCTGATGGTGATAGGGATCTGCATCCCTTGCAACTATTGCATGGGCCATTCAAAAATCCATACAAGGTTGCAGAATATGGGGCTGAACGAGGAATGGGCTCCATGAAGTACGAACTTGTTGAACTGCTTTCAGCAGAGGAAACTTCTAAGGGAGAACCTCCCAAAATCGAATATGAGGGTGGACCTACCTTCTACTAGAACTTTGTTCAAATTTATGGATGTGTTCACTGCTAGGAACCATCCATACCACCTCTTTCTCTTTCCGATTGATACTATTATCCTGATTTTCATTGACCAAATGATTCAAATAATTAATCATCTAATAGATTAGATTATCTTAATTTGGGAGGTGAAAAAAGAGTGAAATTTCTAATCGAGTGGGAAACGAAACCTGAACAGAGACAGACTCTAGTCAAGCTCCTACGAGAGAAGTACAAACAACCAGAGGAAGTAAAGACAATATTTCCTATTCACAACCGTGTGGGATCTGGACGTGGACTGGCGATAGCTGAAACTGACTCCGTGGATGCTTTACAGAAGATGCTCGATGTCTTCCTAGATCATGTTGGCTATATCGTCACGCCTCTGTATCCTGTAAAATTCTAGAAGCCATTTCCGACGCAAGTGTAAAGAAAAGAAGTGGGCAATCATTGAGGATTGCCCTATATGATTTTCAGGTGTAGGGTTTCCTAATTGGTGGTATGATCATGATGATTATGATTAGTATTGCAAATGTGATTGGAAATGCATAGATTGGAAAAGGCATAAGGAAATATGTTACAGGTATTGAGATGATATTCAAGATGAACGCATATAACCATCCTTCATTCTTATGAGGCGGCTTAAGAAACATCCAAGAAATCAAGAACAGAGCAAATCCTAGCGCCATTCCGATAATACCTTGAATAACATAACCTATGAAAGGTCCTAATGCTGATAACATAATTAAAAAGCCTGCATAGCCAATGTTACAACCGAACACAATCATAGGGGCCACTTTGGCAAACTCTTCTGAATCAAACGACATATGTGTCTTACCTACTGAAATCTCCTCACACACGAAAACAGCGTGCTGAATTTCCTATTTCGTATGTACAAACCTCCATTTTAGAATATCGAAAATCTTGAAGTTATAGAAAAAGCCAAGGAAAGTGCGGGCGACCCTTGCGAGGTCGTCCAGCCCAACCCGAGTTTCGGTTGCATTCTCTCCTCGTTCAACTACAAATCAGCCTTTTGGATTGTTTCCAAGAAAGCAAAATCTCTTATTGATTCAGTCGATTTGGACACAATAGAGGGATTTCGAATGCCAACAATCGTACAGAGAATGACTGAAATCATCGATGAATCGCTAGAGATGATCTCAGATGAATTGGCTATTCGATTTATTCTGTTGATGGGGTCACAAGCTACGGAAAAGAAAGGACCCATGAGTGATATAGATATTGCAGTATATGTGAATCCAGAATTGTATGCCTCTGATAATCTGAATATTCAGTTGACATTCGGGACTTTACTTAGTAAGAGATTGAAAAGAGATGACATCGATATTGTTGTATTGAACGATGCAACTCCTTCCATGAGATATAGTGCATTAAAGAATGGTATAATACTCTATATGACCGATGAAGGTGAGTATGAGGATTACTTAGTACGTGCCTTGGCAGAGTATTATGACAATTCCTATTTCCTTGATCATCAATATGAGTATGCAAAGGAAACCCTGCGTGGTGATATGAAATGAGTGATTCTGAGCTTAAATCTCGCATTCTGTATCTCCATGATGCTCTCAGGAAACTCTCTGACCAAAGCAAACACACTCGCGATGCCTTCCTTGACGACTATACAATAAGCGACACAGTTCTACATAATTTTCAAGTTGCAATAGAAGCAATCACAGACATTGGAAATTACATTCTCAAGCGCGGTAATCATAAGATTCCTGAAACAAGAGGAGAAGTGTTTGAGCTGCTTTGCAAGCATGGCTATCTGGATTCTTCTATGGAGCAATCTCTTGCCGAGATGTCGAAATTCAGAAATCTCCTGGTCCACGGTTATGCCGCTGTGAACCTCGAAATAGTTTACGATATTCTTCAGACCCGATTAGATTTCTTGAAACAAGTCGCTGTCCAACTTGCTGA
>CAYMLT010000113.1:8761-9467 GCA_964391265.1 uncultured archaeon | reverse complement strand
ATTCCCGAAATCGATATAGCCTCCATTGTAGAAATGGCTCGCGCACGTTTGGTTTCAGAAAACAGACATCCTGAAGGACTGAATCGTATTCGTGATTCAATCAATGAGAATCATAACCCCTTTGAAGAACAACACAATCAACGAAATAATTGGATTCAGAAAAGTAACTCTGGGAAGAAGTCCATCATCTATTTCACTGGCTGCACCGCTGTCTATCGGGAGAAAAGCATTGCACAGGATACAGTGGAGCTATTAGAATCTCTTGACTATTCAGTAACTATTACACCTGACGAGTGGTGTTGTGGCTCTCCATTACTTCGAACTGGATTTGCTAAGGACGCAGTAGAACAGGCAAAGCACAATGTCGAGGTATTGAACGCTTTGGACGGTGATGAGATTGTGGCAACTTGCCCAGGTTGTTATCGCACTCTAACTCATGATTACAAATCCCACGGGCTTGAACTGAATAAGCCGGTTCGGCACATCAGTCAGACTCTTGCGGAAACTATGCCTGCCGTAGCAGGGCTTAATACAAAGAAGAGAATCACCTTCCACGATTCATGTCATCTTGGTCGACATGCTGGAGAATACGAAGCACCACGAAAGGTAATTCAAAGTGTATCTGGTGCTCCGCCAGTTGAGATGGATCGAAACCGAGAAAATGCCACTTGCTGCGGAAACGGTTCTGGGCTAAGAACCCTCTTTC
>CAYMLT010000113.1:0-8751 GCA_964391265.1 uncultured archaeon | reverse complement strand
ATGATGAACCTCGTTCTGTTATTTCAAAATGCTCAGGTAGAACTGTGGTCGAGATGGAGCGAAACCGTGAGAACGCTACCTGCTGCGGGAACGGTTCTGGTTTGCGAACTCTCTTTCCTGAACAGGCAAAACGTATTGGTCAGTCTCGTATAGAAGATGCAAAGGCAATTGATGCTGAGATATTGGTAACATCTTGCCCGTTCTGCAAGAATATGCTTGACCAACAATCTGGTGATGCTCTCGAGGTTCTTGACTTGCCTGAGCTTGTGCTTATGCTACGAAAGGGCCGCGACACTAAGAATGATTAAGTAACATAACGCAAGAATGATGAGTATTATGGACCGTGAAGAAATCCTTCAGTTGAGAATTAGGATGCTTACAGAAGGAGCCATGCTTCGTGAAGGATTATCCACCGTGCGAAAAGGCGGTGCGGGACCAGTAGGAGGCAGATATTTTGTTCTTCCAGATGGAAACAACTGTGGTATACCAATCCGGGATAGTACGATGGCTAGTAGATTTAGCTCTACAACACTAGAACCGACTAAAGAAGAAGGTTCGTGGATTTATGATTCAAGCACCAAATTAGCAGAAGTTCCAACACCTTCGTTTTACAACTTGCAAACAGAAAATGGCATTCCATACTACAAACTTGCATTGCTTCATGGTTCTAGTTGTCTTGCAACTACTGTATATCAGTCATGCAGATACTGGTCCACTCATACTCAATGCAAGTATTGTACTATCCCGCTGTCGTATCTATCACACAAAACAACCTTAGAGAAAACGCCAGCTCAAATTGCTGAAGTTGTAAAAGCCGCAGAAGCAGAAGGAATAATCGATAACATTTTGATGACAACTGGTACACCTGAGAGTCCTGATATGGGAATCAATCTACTAGCTGGCATTACACGATCCATCCGAGAAGTAAGTAGTCTTCCTATCGCGGTGCAATTTGAGCCACCTCATGATATCACTCTTATCGATCAGCTTGCTGATGCAGGTGTTGACGCTGTGGGTATTCATCTGGAAAGCGCTGATGAATCTATTCGCGAGTCGATATGTCCTGGTAAGTTTACTCATGGATCCATTGAATTGTACTATGCCGCCTGGGAACGATCATTGGAATTTTTCAAAAGAGGCGATGTTAGTACTTTCATTCTTTACGGTTTGGGCGAAAGCCTTGAAAAGACACTGCGATTGTGTGAGGATGTTGCCCGTATGGGTGTCATGCCAATCGTGACTCCATTTCGACCTGCCCTAGGTAGTCAACTTGCTGATTTTGTGCCTAGCTACGTCGGTGCATTCGAGGAAACTCTTGAATTCTACAAATCTCTTGGCCATATACTTGCAACAAATGGGTTGAACCCTCGGAATTCAGTTGGAGGATGTTCTCGTTGCGGCGGTTGTACTCCTATTCAGGCAGCATATGATTGGGCAATGGAACAATAATCGCTCTTTTGTGCTATCCAGAGTTTTATCTGTTGAGTGATCTTATTCAATACGAGTATCATGTCTGAATATGATGAGGAAGAAATTCGCATAGTTCAGTTTGATGAAAATGATGTAGAAGAAATCTCCCGCCTCTTTGCTGAAGTGTGGCCAAAAGCAAAAGAGTATCCAGAGGAATGGCGGAAACGACGGATGTATTCGCCAGATCAGATTATTGATGATATGCGGGAAGGCTATCTGTATTTTGGTGCTCGATTGCATGGAAAGATTGTTGGTGTATACAAAGCGTTGATCACCGAGAAAGGTCTCTTTGGCGAACATCAAACGGTGAACCCAACGTGCAGAAATTCAGGTCTTGCATCTGCAATGTATATCCAATTTGCTGAATATGGAAGACAACATGATTGTCAGAGAAATTACTGCAATATACTAGTTGGCCAGGATATTGGGGAACGGCTCATGAAGAAATACGGTTTCCATCCTTGGGGTGACCCATATGAACAGCATGAGGGAATGCTTGTTCAGCTCTACGAGAAACCCTTGAAGAGAGAATAGTGTATTGCTGTAACCACTTATTTTATACACGGTCTTGGAAGAACACTTGTAGCTCTTGAAATGGGGGCGGCTAAGAATCTCGCAACACACTAGAAGCGCCAGACTTTGGTCTATCTCATACGCTCTATCATCTGTACGAGGAAATTCACTCAGAAGTTTGGGTCTAGTGATGATACTTGGATTAGGAATCTCACTTATACCTGGAGTTATGAATTGGACTGCCACTGGCATTCATATCGAATTAACAGAATTCATTGATGAAACCGTATATCAAGTTGGAATGAAACCCGTCGATTATGGAGAAGCAGGTGGGTACCGGAGCTTCTTGGAAGCCGAGCAATATTTCGTTGGTCATCCATGGGTCCGAAGAATTGACCGGATTCTTTCAACAGTATGTATAGTCAATGGATGGCAGCAGGACACCGACTCGTACCCCCTCAATCAGCCACTTTACTATGTGGACGGATTCAAAGACGCTCGTGTGATTCTTTCTGACCCAGAAATGATTGAAATTTGGAAACCTCTATTCAAATGGCGCGGTGATTTTCGTGTCAGCTCCAATGAAACAGTTGTTTCTAAAACATTCATTGATTATCTTGAACTCACTAATGGTCGAAGAGTTGATATTGGCGACGTTATTGATATTGACATTGTCTTAGGCGCGCATGGCCTTTTTCCCAATATGGAAGGCAATCGACGGTATCCAATGCTAAATCTAACAATTGTTGGAGTATATGAATTAGTTGCAGGAACTAGGGTCTTCAGTAATGCTTTCATAAGCCTAGAACGAAAATTGGTCGATCCTTTTGCTTACCCCCAGCCTGTTCTTGGGGTCATGGATTCAATCATCGTAAGTTCCGAAAATATACCTACAGAAGTAATCGATGAACTTACAACAAGAAGTTTCTTTTCGGTATCGAGTTTGATACAGGCAAATCCTGAAGGTCTTCTGGCGGAAGGGGAGAGCAATATTCCTGCAAATCTCATGAGTATGATGGACGTAATTGGTGAACCAGAGGGTCTCGAAAGCTGGGGGCTTCAGGAGGTGGAAAATCTAGAATCCCACATTAACACATATTTGCAGAGTCGGTTGCTCATTCTCCTCACTTTTCCGGTCCTCTTCATCTCACTGGTGCTTATGGTGAATGCCGCAGAAGCCTCTGTGCTTCGAAGAAAAAACGAATCATCATTGTTGAGGACGAAAGGAGCTTCATTCAATCAGATAATGAGTAGCTATCTATGGGAATCACTGGTTCTTTTTGTTGCCGCAATTACGCTTGGTCTGCTTCTTTCAGTATTCTTTAGCTCCGTAATAGGTTCTACAAAAGGAATTTTCATATTTGATTATGCTGAATTCGCATATTTTTCAAGCATGTTTGTAATTCACCCTCTTGGAATTGCAATCGCGATTATAGTTGGTCTTTCTCTTCCCATTACATACCTTCTACAGATTGGTCGCTTCATTGATACAGACGAGCTAATAATCCAAAAAGAGGTTCTTGCAGAATCAATTGAAACTCGAGAAAATCTTGGCCGATTAGGAATAGTCATTCTTCTTCTTGTCAGTTCTGTTTTAATAATGCCCTACTTGATACCACCAATTGGCTTGGTGGGTGTAGCTGAGATCTTAATTCTAACAGTCTTACTCTATATTTCTGCATTTTATGGTGCACGGCTATCAAGGCAATCTCTCGCTATGATTGCTGTAAGGCTTTCGTTTCTTCTTGGTGAAAAGAGTCTTTATCTCTCGCGGAGTTTGGGTAGGCGGAAGGGTAGACTACTACCCCTACTTGTTATCCTGACTTTGATTCTTAGTTCTACCAATATGCTATTGATAGAATTTGACGGATTTCATCACAATCTCGACCTAGAGGTTGATTACGCCATAGGCGCAGATCTCCGCATCGAAATTGATAATGGGACATTGGATTTGGTCGAATCTTTCAAACACATTCCAAGCGTTGTTGAAACAATGCCCGTCATTGAATTACAAGCTCAAGTTGGAGAGAGTCAATTCTTTCTCGAGGGAGTCAGGCCAGAACAATACTCTCGTATTGGCCACTTTAGAGAAGATAGTTTTTCCACAAACTCAAGTGAACGCATCCTAAGCCTTCTCGAGTCCGTCCCGAATGGTGTGATTCTCAGTGAATATTATGGGCATCTTTGGAACAAAAGCCTTGGTGATGAGATTGGTATTTCGTATTTCCGTCCGGAGATTGGTTTCTTGGATTTCGTGATTATAGGATTCATGGAAAGTGCCCCTGGCTTTGGTATGTCCTCTACCGAAGAACTTCCGTTTGGTTCAATCGCAAGCGGTTTTGGTTTCCAAATTGGCCGCGGTGGATTTGCACTTGCCAATTTCGATTTTCTTAGGAATCAATCGAGTCTGGCAGAGATCAACCTTTTCCTTGGCAAGCTATTAACTGGAACTAATCTTGATATCCTATCCTCCACACTGCATGCCAACTTTAACGCCGAAGTTTATGCTCCAAGTTATTCGAATCCTCGTGAGATATCTCGTTCTGTAGACCTCTATCTGAGTGGTTTCGAGAGTGTAGTATCTATCTCAGTTGTGCTATTGGGATTGATGGGTATATTTGCAATTCTAACATTGCTTTCAGCAGCTGTTAGAGAACGAGCGAAGGAATATGGCCTGCTTAAAGCTGTAGGTGCAAGAAACGACCAAGTGGTTTCCCTAGTTTTTCAGGAATTTGCTGGAGTTGTAATCGCTGCAATGGCGGTAAGTCTTGTAATAGGTGCAGCACTAGGAATGACTCTATCTATCCTCGCATTTGGTATCTCTCCAATGTGGTCGACATTACCGCATCCTCCATATCTCCCGCTTCTCTCTCTATTGATTCTGAGTATTGTGGAGTTGGTTGTACTTTCCATTGCATGCCTTATCCCAGCAAGGCAAGCGCTATCAGAGTCGCCCTCAGAAGCGCTACGAAATCTATAGGACTACAATACCAGATAGATGCATTCCGAAAGACTCATAGAGATCGAACTGTGCCCTCATCCGCTCACCCAGATTGGAGATTGATCTATGAACACCTACCCCATTCTTGTTGATGGAAAAGAAGTTGATACTGGCCAATACACCCCATTTCCTGATATGGATCGGATTGTTATGGATCCAGGCCTTGCTATTGGCCTTCAACTGAGGTATGCTTCTTCTCTTCAGAAATTCATTATATCGAAAGCTCCAGGTCTGGTCCCCAGCAAAACGCCTGAAAATCGATATGTGAAAGATTATCGAAAATATCACGGGATGCCAAATTACTCAAAGGAGGAACTTGACGATGCCGTATACGCCAGAGTTTCTCTAGCAAGATCTTCTGATATTGATAATGCGATAAATGCGGGAATTCGGGATCATCGCAAGTTGTTCAATCCCTTCAGAAAACCCGGTCTTGGCGCAACTCTTGATGAGCGAATAGATGCATTGTACGAGGCAGGACTTGCTGTCAAGAATCGATATGCAGAAGTGAGGGATGTATCTGTCAAAGAAGGCGTTCCGATTGGCACATTCAATTGGACGTGGGACATGTTCACGGAATATATAGAGCGAAACACATTCGAGCTCTGGGGTCAATCATTGGATGTTAAAAACTCGCCCAGTAGTGATGGCGGTCAGAATTATCAATTTAGGGAACCGTATGGGATAGCGTGCCTATTCACTCCATATAACTCTCCTCTTGCTCTTGGCATACTCAGCATAACTTCATCCATTTTGGCTGGTAATGCCACAATTCTGAAACCTCCTGCGAAAGTTCCTCTGAGTACTATTCTCTTGGGCAAAATATTCATGGAAACTTTTCTTGAGTTAGATCTTCCTTCTGCAATATTGCAGGTAATCACAGGCAGTGGGAAATCTTTGATGGACCGCTTCATGGCAGACTCCCGCGTCGGCACTATCGTTTGGTATGGAGATAGCGACCGCGGATTTGAGCTTTGGTCTCATGCAATCAAGCAACGTATCCAAATGGCTCCGGAACTTGCTGGAAGCGATGCAAGTTTGGTCTGGGGGAAGGATGTTGATCTTGAGTTTGCTGCCAAGATGATTGTGAAGGGCCGATTTCTTGGGAGCGGTCAGGCATGTATGGCTGTCAAACGCTTGCTTATCCAAGACACTCTTTATGATGAGCTTCTAAGGTTGGTAATAGATGAGGCAGAAAGCCTTCATGTTGGACGCCCTTCAGATCCAAAGGTGACTTTGCCACCAGTTGGAATGACTGCTCTTTATCTATTGATAGATCAGATGGAAGATGCCCTTGCAAAAGGAGCGAAAATCGAAACAGGTGGATTCCGGATGAACTATCTTGGCGAACATGATCCTGCTGGCCTTTTCTATAAGCCCACCGTGCTAACCAATATTTCCCCAGATATGCGAATAATGAAGGAAGAGGTTTTTGCTCCAGCTTTACCCGTTCTGAGCGTTTCTTCTGTAGATCAAGCAATTGGAATTGCAAATTCGTCTAGATTTGGACTTCGCTCATCAATATTTACCGATGATCCTGACATACGAATGAAATGGGTGAAGGAAATTGAAGCTGCTGGGATTAACATAGGTCAAGACCACCTTTACTTCGATCCTTACATGCCCCACCTCGGAGGCTATAAGGATTCAGGGATTATCGGCGGCAAGTACTTCCCAGAAATGCTAACCAGAATGAAGTATGTACATGTAGGACCGAATGTCGATTTCGGATAATTGGCGAAGAAAATGAATAACGAGAATTATGACTTCGAAAGGGCTACTGACCTCAAGCATGCATTTCTAGAAGTAATGACTGAATATGCTAACAGTGGTAAATCTCTTAGGTCAATTTTGCGTGTACGTAGATTGAGTTCAGATCTTGATGCTAGAGAAAATGCAACTGTTCAATTTCTGACTCTGGGAGTAGTTCGCTATCAGAACACAATCGATTTCATTCTTGCTCGATGTACACGAAATGAAAAATACAGATCGTTGCCATTGCGAAGTCAAATACTTTTGAAACTCTGTTTATATTGGTCTCGATGGCAAGGAATGTCCTCTGCTGTCATTGAGGAATTACTAATAGATGAAGATACGCGATTGATGCAAATTCTGAAACGAGGATTAAGTTTCGATATTGCTAAGGCAGTAATCAAATTACCCCTGATTGAGCAATTGAGTATTGAGCTTTCACACCCTACTTTTATTGTTGATACATTGCTAGCCAATATGGCTGAGAAAGATGCGATTGCCTTAATGATTGAAAATAACTCCGCCACTTACTCATATCTGCGAAAAAATCAGCTTCTACCGCAGGGTGAATCACTGATTTCAGACCTAATGGAGAAAGGTATTACTCTAGTAGAGGATTCAACAATTCCTGGTGTCTTTCGTATTCATTCAGGTATGCAGGATATAATCCGCTCCTCTTTTTTCACCGAGAGGAAACTTCTGATTCAAGACAAAGCGAGCGTGATTGCTGCAAAAACGCTTGCTCCCAACCCAGGAGAAACCGTTTGGGATGCTTGCGCTGCACCCGGAATGAAAACACAGGCTTTGTGGGAAATGATGGAATCCCAAGGAAAACTTGTGGCGACTGAGAGAAATGAAAATCGATTCAAAGAGGCAATCAAGCAATCCTCTGCAATGGGCATGATTGGAGTGGACTGGGAACTAGGTGATGCTTCATTATGCCCGGTGAAAGGAGCTGACAAGATATTGATTGACGCTCCTTGTACTTCCACAGGGATGATTCATAGCCACCCCTCGTTCAAGTGGCGCCTGAATAAAAAGACCCTATTCGCAACAATGACAATACAAAATAAGATCTTAGAAGGAATACTGACAGGATATTCCGATGCTCCTGGTACGGAAATTGTCTATGCAACTTGTTCAATTCTCCCTCATGAAGGTGAAAGTCAAATTGACTCCATCCTGGACAAGTATCCTGTAGAGCTTGTAGACAATCCTCTGATAGAAACGCTTGGATATCCCGGTTTTCGGTCATCGAAGCAAGTGCGACGAATGTTTCCACATATTCATTCAACAGATGGGTTCTTTATTGCAAAGATGCGCGTTACACACTAATCCGCCTAGCAACTGAGTCCATTATTCTGCTTCCGAATTCCTTGTCATCCTTGTAGCTCCATGGAACGCTTAGAAATAATGTCTGAGCACGTGTCATTGCCTTAGCGTCTCTATCAACCAGAGCTTTGAAGACATACTTGGTCCATTCGAAACATGGGTGATTTTGAAACACATCTCTCGCTTCAGGTAATGCAGCCATTTGGATAAGATATGACATTCCTTCTTTCGGATTTCCCAGCATCAAATCTGAGAGGGCTCCCATGCAGGCAAATATGACACTATTCTTTGCAATCCCTGATTTGATGAATTTGTCAGCTCCTTCCTTGTATTCCTTTGCCTTTTTCTCATAAAGAGCTCTACCGTGTGAGAATACTAGGTCCTTATTTTCTTGGTCTTTTTCAGCTTTCTTCAAGCTACCTCCCGTTAACACTGTAGCTTTAAGCTCTGCTTGCATATCGGATAGTGGGGTTCCTTCTGTCGCCTTATCTGAAGCCTCTATGATACTACTACCTGCATCAAGAAGAAGCATTTTAATTGATGGTTCAGAAAGCGAGGAATCTGATTCTGATATTCCTGTTTCGTACATGGTGCGTCCGTATGAGTAGAATGAGTGTGCTCGATCCAAGAGACCCTTACTAACTGCAAAATCAATAGCTTTGACTATTGCTACTATTCCATTA
>CAYMLT010000112.1:0-9577 GCA_964391265.1 uncultured archaeon | reverse complement strand
AGGAATCTTGACTTCCCTTTGCCTAGGCGCATCCACTCAATGCCCGCCATTCCTAGATTGGTTCCGCATTTGGGGCAGTTGCCATCTTCTCGAAGATTATTATTCTTCAAATACACCGAATACCGTTCAACTGCTTTGAAACCGCAGTTTGGACAGTACGTGTTTTCGTAGTCATGCCCGGGTACATTTCCAGAGTAAACAAATTCTAAACCAGATTCCTTGGCAATACTGATGTGCCGCTCCAAAATCGAAGCAGAAGTCCTTGGTAAATTG
Organism: uncultured archaeon; assembly: GCA_964391265.1. Classification (GTDB taxonomy): domain Archaea; phylum Asgardarchaeota; class Thorarchaeia; order Thorarchaeales; family Thorarchaeaceae; genus MP5-2226. Next base: position 9,304 of record CAYMLT010000112.1, on the reverse strand, counting down.
GTCATCTTATATGTAGGAGAAAAAGAAGTCAAATGAAAGGGAGTTCGCGGTCCTAGATGTTCAACAACCCAATCAGATAAGGTTCGAGTATCTTCCTCATTGTCTCCAACTTCCGGAATAATCAGATTCGTTATTTCGATGAAAATGCCCTTCTCCTTCATCCTTTCCATGCTATTGAAGATAGGTTCTGTCTTTGGGACATCCATAAATTTCTTGTAGAACTCTTTGTTGCCACTTCCCTTGAAATTGACAGAAGCTGCATCAAGATATGGCGCAATAGTATCCACCGCTTCTGTGGTCATATATCCATTAGTTACGAACGAATTGTATAATCCCTCAGCCTTTGCAAGTCTTGCAGTGTCATAGGCCAACTCGAAGAAAATCGTTGGTTCAGTATAGGTGTACGTCATCCCTTGACATTCATAGTGAACTGCAAGACGAACTAGTTCAGTTGGAGAAAGATTCTCTCCGAAGGGTACTTCTCTCTGAGAAGAATGATAATTCAAGCAGAAATCACATCTGAAGTTGCACGAAGAAGTGCTAATTGAAAATGTGTTTGAGCCCGGGGCAAAATGAAAGAGGGGTTTCTTTTCAACAGGATCGGGGGCCATTCCATCAATTAGACCATATGCTTTTGCATACAGAATACCATTTTGGAGAACTCGCACACGGCAAAAGCCAGTTTCGCCTTCATCAATCACGCATCTCCTCGCACATAGATCACAGCGAACAGATTCCTTGATTTTGGAGTACAACATTGCCTCTTTCATAGGGTATGACATTGGACAGTTCTTCTTATCCCTGTTATGGTCTTTCAAACCAACAACATTGCAGACATTGTTAAAAGCATACGATTGGATATTACTAACGGTCAGGTTTATGAAAGAAGGTAAGAGCCTTGACAAGATTGGTGGTTTGCTCGAATCAATAGCAGCAAAGAGCGTACCATTCTTAGATAAGTGCTCAGAAACCAAAATGCTGGCATATTCGGATATCACTCAGGCACAAGCACAATATAGAGATCTAGCCAATACAGCACTAGCTGGTTCCGAAGAGATTCTTGATTCCGGACCGAATTGCCGTAATGGCTTCAAAGCTGTTCGTTCCGCATTAGAACGAAAAGAGATGACACCCGAGCTTGTTCGGGCGCTGAACAATCTGAGAAGCTCGTACATGGACGAAATACTCAGGCCAGCTCTTAGAGGATATCTCAGCGGAAAATCAGTCCCACGAAAAAAAGTTGAAGACCTCTATGAAGGAGTTTTTCGAATTGATGGCCTTATTGAAGTGGGACAGTTCTTCAAACGTGTTGACTCGCTCTGAATTAGTTATTCTTTTTCATCTTCACCTATGGCCAGTACAAGCTTTGTGTCATCCACAATCCAAGCTAGGCCAAGTCTAACAAAGTCTTCTGCCCACTGGGTCATAATAGCTGGTGAAACACCTAATGATCTTGCAATCTCCCGTATGGTGATTTCCTTGCTATCTTCCAGTATACGAAACGCCTTGGTTTTTTCAGTGCTTTCCATTAAGCCCAGATAGCCCTGAAGACGTTGCTCGGTATATTCCATTTTTTCCTTCATTGTATTATAATCAGCAACAAATCGAGAATTGCTAGCTGTTAGGCGATCCACTTCGCTACGCATGCGCTCGAGTTCACGCATCGAGTCGCCTGATTCAAGGGAACGCACTCTCGCCTTCAACTCGTCCATTTCTACTTGACGTTCTTGAGCACCGGCAGCTTCAACTTCAAGCCTAGAAATCTTTTCGCGATAGTCCTTACTTTCCAAATCCTTCTTGGCAAGTTGCTCTCTCAAATCAGCAATTTGATCATCGCGCGAGCTTGTGAGTTCATCACTTTCAGTAATTCTCTTTTGGAGAAGCTCAACCTCCGTTTCAAGAGCCCTTACATTTTGACGCAGTTCAGAAACAACTGCTCCATCAGCAATAGGTTTGGATTTAAGAGATTCAAACGCCTCCTCTAGGCCATCATTTCGAGCTTTGGTGGAAGCAAGATTCGTTTGAAGGGCCAGTATCTCAGCTTCTCGGTTCTCTAGCTTTTGAAGGGTCAATGTAAGTTCACTTTGTAAAGAATCGCGATTTCGAGTGAGGTCGGATAATTGGGTCTCAACTTCTTTCGGAATCTCAACCTTAGGTTTCATGCTAAGTTCTTTGGTTAGAAATTCAAGCTCTGTACTTGTTCGTTGAGAATAATCTTCTACACGTGCCTTAAGAGTGCTAAGTTCATCAAGGGTCAGTTTCAGTACCTCTCTAAAACTATCTGTTATCTCCCGTATCTTTTCGAGAACGGGAGCAGACATTTCACTACTCAAACTCTCTTCCATCGGTATGAATGTGTCTTGTACTACTTTCTTGAGCGTGGTGTTCACAAAGTTCAAGTGAAGATTGGTTTTTGCGTATTTCTTGCTTTCATCAATAACAGAATTCCTAACATTTACCAGATTCCCTTTCAGGGAAACAAGAAATGATAGCACGACTGGAATAAGATCCCGTTCAATGCTATCGATGGCACTTTCAACTTGAGTCGCATTTCTCTCTAAAAGGTTCATACTGTCACGGAGGCGGTCTATGCTACTCTCGATACCCATTCTTCTTCGTACTTGTTCAGCTGATGCAACTTTCAGCAGGTCACTCGAGACACGTCCGGAATCAACAAGCTCCTTACGCATGTCCTTATCGACACCTAGGTCATTTAGGAGTTGATCAACTACTGATTCTTGGTCATCTTTTTGAAGATCTCTTTCATCTCTAGACATGCAATTACCTCGCTAAACACAACCAACTTAGAGAGCGTCAGCATGTGAACATCTCGATAACACATAAATCTATTCGATTTGGGTTCAAACAATAGAAACTATTACTGAGGACCTTAAAAATTGAAGCTCCTAGTAGAGATGCAAGCGAATATCCAAAATCGCGGATCAGCAAAGATTCGAGGCGCAAAAATGGTATGGCATCTTCTTACAGACATGGATAATCAATTTGTAGAAGGATTAGATGTATTTCCACCTGCTCGTGTTCTTGAAAAGGCAGAGAGCAATATGGTAGGGATAATCAAGATTCCTGATCTCAATCCAGGGGAAAACTTCTCTCCCACAGTTATTATGAGAATCGATACTGTTTCTCGAGATTGGTTGTTAGAACCACTTCCGGAGCCAAAAGGGGAGCTCAAGAAACTTAGAGGCATATACTGCACAATGCAGAAATACTGGGAAATTGAAGATTCCATCGTACAGGAGCTTACCGAGAGAATCGCTGAGAATAGTGGAAATGATGAAGCCTATGCAAGGTTGGCTCTCCAGGTTGTGAGAGAGAGGGTGAAATTAAAGACCCTGCTTGATGTCAGATTGGGAGCCGCAGAAGCCGCAAAAGGAATGGAGGGCGATTGTGATGAACACGCAGATTTGTTCATAGCTTTGACACGAGCAGTGAAGATTCCCTCTAGAAGAGTCGTAGGCCACTTTTTCCGGGGAGGTCCTGAACCAGAACCTCATGCGTGGTGTGAAGTGTATTTAGAAGACATCGGATGGATTCCGGTGGACCCTGCTCTAGATAGATTTGGCACTTTGAGCGAACGATACTTCTCAAGAATCAGAGAAGGTCTGGTGTCAGAGAGACCAACCATCCAAGTAATGATGAGCAAATCCAATTCTGAGCCTATATTAATAGAGGAACAGGTAAATATGAGAGTTCTTGCAAATGGTCGGTCCTAGAGACCTGAGAGTAAGCCAGCGGCTTCCAATGTCACAAACATTTCAGCTCCAAATTGCCAAGAAGAGTGTGTATCAAATATGCAACAGCGCACCTCTGGAAGAAGAGGGGCTTCAAGAGCAGACCGTAATGTGGATGCGAGATGATGAGAGAGCATTTCACCATACGCAGCAATTTGTGGTATCGACTCGAAAAATCGTGCTGATGTAGTTTCCAGTTTTCCCGGCTTGTAATCGCACACGTGAATCACATCATCCACAATTCTAATGAGATCAATATGTCCAGATAGATTGTACTGATTCGACCAAACAGGAATTTCAATAGCAATTGAGTATGGATCTGTCCGAAGAAAATCAGCTACTATGCCATGGTCTGCTTTGTACGATGTGTCATTTCGGGCACGATGAAGATTCCGCAAGATTTCAACTAGGTCGTCAGTTACGGAGCTTTGTAAAGCTCCTGTCCGTTCGAGCTTCTTTCTGAAATTGACTTTGGATGCCTTCGGCATCTTCTTTAGACGAAGTTTGGAAGCACCTATATAGAAGGGGTTTCTAAAAGGGTCTTCGGGTACCTTGCCTAATGCCACACTTGATAGATGAGCCCATAAAGAAGCTGCATCTCCGGTACTATTCCCTATTCGGGCATGATTCGTTTTATTCCACTGGAAACCGTAAGCTACCTTGCCATGCTTGAATTCTCTTCTTACAATATCAAACTCTTCTGCATTCATTCCCGTCACATTATTGAATGGAGCCAATCTTTTTAATGCACCGACGCAAGTTATTGATGGTGGTCACAGAATGACGTTCGCATTCATTGTTTTCTATCGATTTACGAAAATGACATCAGAAGAAGCGGGGAAAGCGAAGGAGTTCTGGTCAGATTTCTCAAGGAAAGATTGGCCAGATGAACTGAATATCATAGGTGATTACCGCTACGCTTGGGGAACAGAGTGGAATGGGTTTCTTTTATTAGAGACAGATAATCCACAAGTATTCTTCGATTTTTGGCCACGCTTTCGAGATAAAACACGCTGGTACATAGACAACACAAGAACGGTGATTGGGCAGAAGAGACAACCGGCGGAATGGCTCTCAACCTAGAATATATTCGATTTAAAAGAAAATAGAAAAGGAAGGCCCACCGAGGGGCCTATCCAACTTCAATTATTATACAGCGGCGTTCTCCATCAGATCCACAATGTAATCAACATCTTTCTCTGCAATACCATCGCCTGTACGATAGACCATTAGAGAGCCGGCATCGGCATTAATTACAGTGGTCAGGAATGCTCCACTAGGATATGGGAATGTTCCTCTGAATCTGGCAATTGAACCCTTGTACCTTCTTGTGTACAGACCAATTTCCTCTTCGGTCTTAATTCCATTACCCTTGAATTCTGCCTGTGTCAGAGCCCCCTTCTCAACACCAGTTAGTAGTACTGCGGCAATATCTGCCGCAGCATCATAGAGCTTCTTTGTGCCACCATTAAGATTGAGCGGACTAACCTTGGCGCCAGATGCTTCTTCAATCATATTTGCGCATTTTCTAGCAACTCTCTCAGATCCTCTTATCTCAATTGTGCCCTTATCCAGCTTGATGAATGCAGTGCATCGTTCAACACTGACATAATGAACTGGAGTCATCTCTCCTGCTGCATCGAAACCATGCACAGGTACTCTGAATCCTGAAACGAAATCAGCTACTACAATCTTGCCTTTGACACTAGCTGATTGGAATCCTTTTGCAATATCGCTTTTCTTCTTTGGCGCATAAGGAATACCTTTCAGCGTGCTTGCTAGTTTAGCAGCTGTTAGTGAGAGCTCTTCAAATTTGAAGAGCTTGATGGATAGACCCATTCCTCGTGTTCGAATGAGTGCTTTTGATTTTGAGCTCATGTTTGGTTACCTCGGCGGTTTCAGAGACCGCATCATTACTGGCCTCTGCTTCCACTGGAACTACGATGATTTTGAATATAAACCTCGCATCAAATCCAGACATTAGCTGGCCCACTACGGGGGTAATACCTCTATACATACGGGGGTATTAAATCGGGTATATATCAGAAAATACCTCAGAAATCATTATTTTTCTTTGGCGCCAAATGGTTTACTACACATGCAGCCCGATCTACTTGGCCCTTATGAGTTTGAGTATTTCATTTGCAGCCAGATTTTCATCGGTCACAAATTTCGCAAATTCCTTTGATCGGGCTTCATCAATAGAGGATGAAATAGTGTTCAGGTCTTTGCACCAGATCAGATGACCTTGATTCGACATCTCTTGAATCAATTGGGCTTGATGACCTTCCATAAGCGTGGCATTTTCAACAACGACAAGACGAAGACCTCTGGTTACACATTCCATAGTGGTACCTGCTCCACCAGTGCTAACAATAACAGAAGCCTTCTCATACGCAGTATTTAAACTCTTAAGAAAACGGAAATAGCGGAAATTCTTAGGCCTGTAAGTACCCCGCCCAATTTGCCCTATGACCATGTCGTCTATGGCCCCACTGCCCACTAACTCATCCATCTTCTGAATAAGTGGATCATAATGCGCGGTTCCTACTGTAACAAAAATCAAAGGAGCTGACCTCCATAGATTGCTCCGGGAGTTTCATCAGCTAGTCGCTTCCACTGCGTCATGAAGAGGGTTGTTTTCCCAAGAAGCATACGACCGGTTTTTGAGAGGGATTCCACTCTTGACATGCTTTCGATAAAGACGGTAGGTATTCCGAGTGTCCGAGCACTGTAGAAGACGGGAACCGTCATCCCCGTACCGCAACTAATGACAACACTCGGTCTGAATACAAAGATGTAGATGAAAGAAAGAAGAAGTGTTGTCATTGTACGGATGACCGACATAATTCGTGAATCTTGGGGAAGCAATCGAGGGGTCAATACGCGAAGAACTCTACCGGGTATTCGAATCTTCTTTGGCGTGAGTTTGTCAAGGAGTCCAATGATGTAGATATAACTGAAGGAGGCACCTAAGGAGTCTACCAAAGCGAACGTCTGTGCAGTGTGACCTCCTCGACCAAGCACTACTGCAATCGTCTTCATCGGTGAACCTCAAGAGCTATCGCACTTGTCCTACTGATAAAGGGTTTCCCCTAGGTTAGCTAACGTTGAATACTTATACCGGATGAATCTCAGATAACGTGAGGTTCAACGGTGACGGCGGTCAAGTCTTCGGGAACACATCCTCTATTGGACAAAATCACGTCAATAGTGGGAGAGAGCCGGGTTAATGATAATCCCGTAATTATTTCTTCATACACCAAGGATGCATGCCATCTTACTGCAGAGCGACCAGGTATTATCGTAATGCCTGAAAGTGTTGAGGAAGTGCAAGCAATCGTCAAGCTTTGTGCTGAAACAAAGGCTCCATTAGTATCAGCAGGGGGTAGAAATGGAATTTGCGGAGCATGTCTTCCACGTCAAAAAGGATCTGTCATGCTTGACATGGTAAAGATGGATAAGATTGTGGAAATTGATGCAGATGTAATGACTGTGACTGTTGAAGCTGGTTTGCGCTGGGCAGAATTAATACATCGCCTCGATGAAAAGGGATACAAACTTGGCTTCAGAGGTCCCTATGGCGGGAATGTGGGAACAGTAGGAGGTTCAACAAGCATCAACAGCATTGGGTATGCAGCCTCCAAATATGGGCCTTCACCAGAATCAACAGTATCGATCGAAGTTGTGTTAGCAAATGGAGATTTGCTTCAGACAGGAACAGGCTGGAATTCAGATGCCAAATTGTTTGGCAGATACTCAACCTACAATGACCTAACTGGTATATTCTTAGGGGACCAGGGAACATTGGGAGTGAAAACAAAAATCACTTTGAAAATATACCCCAAAGCCAAATACATTACATACGGAGATTTCGGATTCAAAACTCTGGAAGAATCTACAGCTGCATTCCATGAAGTGCAGAAGAGAGGATTTGCCGAAGAGTTAAACCTCCTCGCGGATAGACAATCAACTGAAACATTCTTTCCCGGGTTCCTTGGAAAACACCCAGAAATCAACTCGTTCTTCTCGGCGATTGTCCAAGAAACTGATGATCAATTGTCAAAAAGAAAAATGGAAATTATCAGAGAAATCGCACTCGAATACAATGGAAAGGATTTGGGAAATTTCGCAGCTCAAATGCACTGGGGAGAACTATTCAATCTGGTACAACCACTCTATAATAACGGATTTTGGTTGAACACATGTCACCTTAGACCGATTCCGTCCATACCCGTTCTAATGGAGCGGGCGTGGAAAATCTTCGAAAAACACAAGCTTCTTGACAATGGCATCAAATGGATCGCATCCTGTTTGGGATCTGAGAGAACCTATGCAACAGGTTGGGTCACTTTGTTTTCTCCAAGTCAGGATAAGATGGAACTAGCTCAGAAAGCGTGGAATGAGCTTCTGGATGCGATAATAGATACAGGTGGTTGTCCATACTGGAATGGCCTTCTTTGGGAAAACAGAACACTACCTAGAACCAAAAAGGAGTTTCTAGAAACGTACTGGAAAGTCAAGAAAGCTCTTGACCCTAACGAGATCTTTGCGCCGGGTACATTCAAGGGGTATGAGTAAGATGGAGTTCAGACATCTTTCGAAATTCCAACAGGATCTATTTCTCTGTGCAAGATGCGGAGACTGTTCGCTTGCAGATAAGACCGTGGCTTCTAACAGAGATGTCTTCCATCCATGTGCTGTGAAGAACGTCCTTGGTTTCGAGGCATATGCATCTAGAGGTAGGATAATGGTAATGAATGACTTGATGTCAGGAGATATCGAGGTTACCGATGACGTTGTTGATTGGGCGTATACTTGTACAACTTGTCGCAACTGTCAGGAAACGTGTACGGCTACCGCAGAGGGCATTAGACTTCCAGAGATGATGGAAGCCCTCAGAAGAGACCTCTTCGAAGGCGACCATGTAATGGAAAAACATGGTGTAATTGAGGATTCCATAAAGAAGGAAAGCAATCCGTACAGAGAACTTGCCTCAAATCGTTTGGAACTGTTTGGAAACCGTCAATGGCCTGAGAGAGCAGAGGTTGTGTACTTTGTAGGATGTACTAGCTCATACCGAGAGAAGGACATTGCTAACGATACAGTTAATCTCTTTGATAAGATGGGAGTAGATTTCACTATTCTGCCTAATGAGAAATGTTGTGGGTCAGTCCTTCTACGTTTGGGGAGGACAAACGAATTTTTAGGTCTGACACATGATAATATTGAATCTATCAAAGAAACAGGGGCCAAGACCTTAGTATCAGCATGTTCAGGATGCTTCAGAACATGGAAAGTTGATGCGCCTGTTCAAGACATCGAGTATCCATTTGAGGTTCTTCATATCACTGAGTATCTCGATAAGTTGGTTCGCGAAGAAAAGGTTGCATTCAAAGCTCCAAAGAAAATCAAAGTGACATACCATGATCCATGTCATCTAGGCCGACATGCCGAGGTGTATGAGGCACCTCGTCGAGTTATCAGTGCCGTCGAAAATATCGAGCTCGTTGAGATGGAGACCAACAGAAGGTACGCCCATTGTTGTGGAG
>CAYMLT010000111.1:0-9664 GCA_964391265.1 uncultured archaeon | reverse complement strand
GGTTCGGTGATTCTCTCGAGGATTGCTTTCTCTTTAAAAATTGGATATTTCTTAATAGCAGGCTCGAGGGTTTCGAGTACCTCCAACGCTGCCTGGTGGAAAACCTTTTGCTCAGGTTCTTTGGCCACCAAATTGCTGTAGACACTTTCGATGTAGCTGTCCATTAGAATAACCTCACCAATCTCTAGTGATTCGCGAGTCCGCCCCCGCGTGGGTCCCAAATAAAATCATCGGATACGGATGGAATACGGGAAATCGTTGAAAAAGGGATTTCCATGCAACTGGGGCGGAGATTTTGAGGTAGCTACCTTAATCAATGAGTTATTAGAGTAATAAGAATTATAGAATGATGAGAATTACCTAATTCCATGAGGGCTAGAATCAATGTCTGTCTTTGAACAAGAATGGATATCCCCAATCCTTGAGGTGTATAAGAAAAGGAAAATATCAGAAACATACTCAGTTCTCCTTGGACTAAATCCACTAGGTCAGGCCGTATGTAGAAGGCTGTATGAAGAACGAACATTTGAAACAGTCTTGATTTTCAACTCACCAAGTTTCTCAACATGGAATAGATATCCTGCTGAGTTCAAACCTCCTGTTATTCCAGTACAAGGAATGGTATCTGGGGATCTGATGATTATATTCGGAGATGTGTTCATCAAGGAATATGAGTGGGCTACTGATTTGTTGTTTTACCTCAGAGGCAACGTTCCTACTCGATTTGTAACCGTTCTACAAACACATGATGGTCCAACAGTTGGACAAATCACAAGTAGAAAAGGACAGAGACTGCTAAATAGGATGGAAGTGCAACTTGGCCGAAGCGATTTCTACGATGGTCTAGCTGCGCCTTTAATCAGTGTCGGACCAACAGCAGGACTTGATCCTGTGATATTGTTTCTCGAAGAAACAGGCATGGGTGAAATAATACTACAAGTCGATGATACAACAGTATTCTCTGGGCAAATTGAAGAAGCTATTGGTCTCTTACAGAATGGACTTGACATCAATTCGTAAGTGAATAATCAAAAGAATCTTGACTAGTCAGATTTATCCTCAAGCGAACTTCTTCCGTATCCACTTCGAGTTCGTTCTCGATCACCCATTCTGAATTCTGAATCATCAGAAAGATCGGAATCGCATTCTAAGCAAAGCAAAGCTCGTGTGTTTTTTGCCTCAACGATTCGCCCACATGAAACACAGCACCACAGGCCAGATTGCAGGAGTTTTGTCTTCCGGAATACTGATCGAGCAATATCGCGTAGTCGTGGTGGGCAATCCTTTGATATTCCAATAACCCCTGTTTCGTTCCATTCACAAATGAGTGAAACCAAGGTTGTTGTGAGCTCGATGATGCGTGTAGTGGATTCATCTACATTCTTAGGAGGGGTATCGCCAACTCTACGAGGAGTTTCAGTTACCTCTGACAGAATTTCCAAGAAGACAAAAAACGCAGGTGGTGGGAGCCGCTCTTCTCCCTTTGATTCAACAAGCTGTCCCAGCACAGCAGATATCATGAGAGTTTGAGAGTAATCCTCCTTCAGAATCTTACTAATCTCGTTAGCAATCGGTTCCGGACTTAATGAATAGTCAGTTTCTTTGAGCCCATTCTCAATGGCTAGCAGCTTAACAGACTGGATAAACCCTTCACCATCTGCCATCGCCTTGTTTATTCGCTTCGCTACTTCGCGATAGGGAATTCCCGTATCGTGTGCAATCCTCTGAAGCAAGTCTCTAGCTGTTGTGCTCAAATGGTGCACTTTACCCGCAGTGGCATATACCCAATGTTATTGATTCATTAAAGATTATTCTGTCATATGATTTATTCCGGTTAATATGCCAACAGATTAAAAGAGGATTACAATACTGTGGCAGTCCGAAAGGTGCACATATAGGTTGGATGTCTATGATGCTTTCTGATAAGGATATCAAGTCTGCGATTGAAAAGGGCGAAATTGTGATTGACCCATTTGATGTAAACTCAGTTGGTCCGTGTAGTGTTGATTTGCATCTCGATAGCGCGTTCCGAGTTTATCATCCAGGACCACCAGTTGATATCCATGCTGACAGACCATTAGATGAGGAAACCAAACTCGTCGATACAGGAAAAAACCCGTTTATGATATTGCCGGGGCAATTCATACTGGGACAGACGACAGAGAGCATCTCTATTTCAGAAGGATACGCTGGCCTTCTTGAAGGGAGGTCCAGTATTGCACGATTGGGAATCATTGTTCATGCAGCCGGACTCGTAAATCCTGGTACAGGTATGGATAAACCTGGACGCTTAACATTGGAGATATTCTGTGAAAATCTGAGTCCAGTGATGTTGTATCCCGGAATCCCGATAGTTCAGATTATGTTTGTGCCTCTTAGTTGCAGGGCAGCAATTGGCTATGACAGGAGAGAGTCCAGTAGATATGTTGGTCAACAACATCCTGATATAGACTGAGGGGAAAGTGACTTAAGGGTAAATTGAAGGCCAACCTTGGCGGTCAACAATGAAGGACTACGATGTCATTCTTGCCAGTGGTGCCGAACACCTAGGATTAAGATTCAAGGAACATGGTTACAATGTCTATAGATCAGCAACTAACTATGACAGTAAACGCATGTTTCCCAATGGGGACCTCTACGTTAGAATTCCACGCATATCTAGATTGAGTGGACGAAAAGTAGTTGTTGTTCAAAGCTGCACAGGTTCAGGTCCTGATGAATCTGAAACCTATTCTACTGCTGATAGACTCGTTGAGCTTCTCTTGATGCTTGATCTTCTAAACAAACCAGTGAGAGTAGAGGAAATCGACCACAAAATCTATCGTCCAATTCCTGTTGATCGTGCAGAGAGAATTGAAGTGGTATTGACCTTCCAACCCTACGCGCTTCAAGACAAGGCATTCAAGACTGGTGAAGCGGTCACAGCTCGATGGGCGATGTTTCAGATTGCTGAACAGTGCGACAAGATCTGGGTGCTCAACCCACATGCACCAGATAGCATTGGTTGGATGAAGGAATTGATAGACTCAGGTAAGATGGAAACAATTGATCTTATGCATGACCTTGTTGAGTTTGCGGCTCGTCAATTCGAATTCGAGGAATACCTGATAGTAACTCCTGATGAGGGAGGACAAGAACGGTTTGACTGTGCGGGTTTTGGAAAGAGCAGAGCCAACTCCTTTAGTATTGAGCTACATGGCGATCTAGAAGTTACTGGTAAGAATATCATAGTAATTGATGACTTGACTAAGAGCGGTAGCACCCTACTGAAAGCGGCAGATCGATTGAGAAAACAGGGTGCCGCAGATGTTGGCGTAGCAGTTGTACATGTGCTGCCATTGGTGGACCTGGGAGAGGAATTGCTGGAGAATCTAGTGGGAAAGATTGAAGGAAGGATTGTAGCAACCAATACGATTAGAACGCACGTTTTCTCTGTGAAAAACCCTGAATTGACCTTCAATGTCGTTGACAAACTGGTAAAAATCCTCTAAGGGATATGATACGATTCCATATCAAAGAAACGCAGTTGCTTATTTGACGTAATCTTCAGCCTTGCCCTTGGCAATCCAGGACTTGGCAGTGAAACGTTCAACGAGATTCCTCTTCTCTAAGGAGTTCAGCGTCTGTACTACTTCGTTTTGATTACATTTAATATGGCGACCCAATAGTATGTTCGTAATAGCTGAAGCTCTATGGCTATCTCGTATAATAACAGATAGGATGTTACGTTCTAAATCTGTGACTTCGCTCATGGCCACCACTCACGTGGGCGGACTTCTGGAGTCTTTTAAGCATGTCGGAGTAAACATCAAATTCCTTCGAAAGCGTTTTTAGCACATCCTTCTGCGCAGTAGAGGTTGAACATCTTATGCATGAATTGGATAGACAGTACCACATTGATATTGCCATAGGTGAAATACCGCCCCTTGTTCTCCTTCCGGGAGACCCCGATCGCTCGCGTCTGATTGCAGAGCAATTCTTTGATAACCCTCAAGAAATCGCCAAAAAACGTGAATACTGGAGTTTCAAAGGAACATACAAGGGGGTCCCTGTTGCAGTGTGCTCCACAGGAATAGGATGTCCTTCTGCAGCAATAGCCATTGAAGAGCTAATTAGAGTTGGATGTCATACATTCGTGAGAGTGGGAACCGCAGGTGCTATTGCTCCTTCCTTAGAAGCAGGAACCATCGTGATTTTTTCAGGATCCGTTAGAGATGATGGTACATCCAGGCAGTACGCACCAATAGAATATCCAGCTGTTGCAGATCCCGTTCTTCTTTCTTCATTGGTGAGATGTGCACAAGCATCGAGAGCCAATTTCAAGGTGGGGATTGGTCATAGCAAAGACGCGTTCTATAGTGAATTCCCTGAACTGGTTACGGATACAGCATCAATGAAGGCAAAATGGGCTTCATACCGCAAAGCAGGAGTGCTCGCTACTGAAATGGAAAGCGCCGCATTATTTGTAATTGGTCAGTTACGACAAGTTCGAGTAGGAACCGCATGTGTAATAGTAGGAGAACCCATAGAGAAAGAAGCAAAGATTATTGGAAAACCTAAATTGGATGATTTGGTAACAATATCTCTAGAAGCTATGGTTTCATTGAATAAGCCTCTCAAAGGTGCTGCTTAGATTCCTCCAAACCAGACTTTCTTTTGAACAGCAAGATGTATCTCTTGAACAATCTTTGGATCTAATCCAGTTGCTGCAGCTAGTTGTTCAGGGCTAGTAGCGACAAGGTCGGTTATTGTTGCGAAGCCTGCATTGATTATGATATCTACGGTTCCTGAAGGAGTCGAGATATCCAGGAGCAATTGTCTCAATTGATTTACACTCGATGAGTCAGCCACTGGCGGTGATATGTCAGGCATCTCAGTTTCAATAGGGTCAGGTTCTGTTAGAGCGGCTAGTTCGGGGGGTTTCTCGACAGGTGTCGTTCTGTACACAAGTGAAGGTCGCAGTAAGAAGATACCAATTACAGGGAGAAGTATGAATATGGGTATAAAGAGTATTGGCCCGATATCTACTCCAGTTAGCTCCCCAGCTTGGTTGAAGAAAACCAAACCACCCACAATCCCATTTTGTAAGACATACAGGAAGGAATCCCCCGAAATTTCAGTGGCAAGAGCAAACCAGAATGGGGTAAAGAGTCCAAGACCCCCAGCTTCGAAGATAACAATTTCTTTGAAATTAGAGCGATATATTGCGAATGCCACGATAACAGGAACAAACACTAGACAGATGGAAATAAACACCCAAAGGATATAGATATTCCACAACTGTAACAAAACGGATGATTCAGTTATACCATAACCGGCTAGCTTGATAAATGCAGCACCGATAAAAATGACTCCAGATAGAAGGAATCCAAGGAGAACACCATACGCATACCTCAACCATTTTACCTCAACGGCTTGTTATACTAGAAGCACCTCATCACATCTTAAAGATGTTTTCAACATCTCTCATACATCAGACTTATGAACAATTAGTAATGATAACCACTAGTGATAGGAATGAGAGTCTTCTTTGTCATAGGAACACGCCCTGAGATCATCAAGATGGCTCCAGTAATCATCGAATGTGAAAAGAGGAATATTGATCATTTTGTACTTCATACTGGACAGCATTACTCTGCAAATATGAGTGAATCATTCTTTGACGATCTATCCTTGAAAGCCCCTGATAGGAACCTGAATATCGGATCGGGCTCTCATTCTGAACAAACCGCAAAGGCGCTATTGGGAATCGAGAAGGAATTGCTCTCGTATCAGCCGGATGTGGTCCTTGTTCAAGGAGACACAAATGCAGTGTTATCAGCTACAATCGCAGCAGTCAAACTAAACATTCCCGTTGGCCACATCGAAGCAGGACTTAGAAGTTATGACGTGAGAATGCCGGAAGAGCATAATAGACGGTTAACGGATCATGCCTCTGCATATCTCTTTGCCCCAACAAAAGAAGCTGCGGAAACGCTTCGAAGTGAGAAGGTTTGGGGAAGGATTTTCGTCACAGGGAATACGGTCATTGATATCTTAGAAAAACTAATTCCAAAAGCTGATGAGCGCATTTCAAATAGCGAATTTGCAAACCGGAGCGGATTTGTTCTTTTAACAATGCATCGAGCAGAGAATGTCGATAATCAGAGAACACTTACTGGAATGATTGAGGGACTAATATCACTAGATGAAGAAATATTGTTCATTGCTCATCCAAGAACGATTTCCAGATTGGAGGAGTTCAATCTATTGGAGAGAATTAGTAGCTCTATGATTGAAATTATTGAGCCTGTGAGTTATCTCTTATTCATAGGATTAATGAAGAGAGCGAAGTATATACTTACAGATTCTGGCGGCATCCAAGAAGAAGCCACCGCACCTTCAATAAATCGCCGTGTTTTTGTACTTAGAACTTCGACCGAACGTCCTGAGGCTGTAGCTTCTGGACATGTGTCGGTAGTTGGAGTGAATCCAAAAGAATTCCCAAAGAAAATTCAGGACTTTGTTGAGAAAGGATTAGAAGTCCATAAGCCTGGACCTTACGGAGACGGTCTTGCCTCAGGGCGTATTTTGGATATACTAATTGACTATGTCTAGCAGATTTGTAATGCGCTAGAAATGGGCTCAAACTTCAATAAAACACGGTTCCTGAGAAGTCTTATAAGGCTGAATGACATCTAGAAAGTAATTCGCCATTGGAGGATGGTTTTGAAGATGAGCTTCATTGTAAAGAAAGCAATTCAGGATTACGCCAAAAAGAAGAATGTACAAGTCGGCGGAGATTTCTACGGCGCCTTGGATAAGAAAATCGAAAAGATTCTTGATAATTCTGTCAAGCGTTGTGGAGAAAACAAACGCAAGACACTAAAAGCGTATGACCTGTAAATCCCTAGTAGACCTCATTGATTTGAGAATCTGGAAGCTCTTGCAGTTTCCAGGTTCGAATTATTTTCCATATCGTCAGTCTTATCAAGAAATGGGCTCAATGCTGCAATACTGCAGGTGATTGAGTATTGCCCAATATTTGTCTTACGAACGATGATGGGCCCTATAGTCAGGGTCTACTAAAATTAGCAGAGAAGCTAGCAGAGTTTTCGGACCTAACAGTTGTTGTTCCTGAGGGCCAGAGAAGTGCAACAGGAAAAGCGCTTACTTTGAACCGGCCTTTGCGTGTTGCAGATAGAGGAAATACAAATGGTTACAAGTTAATTACCCATGATGGAACACCTGCAGATTCAGTTGTTCTTGCAGTATCATTCGTTGAGAATATTGACCTCTTTGTATCAGGGATCAATGCTGGTGCTAATATTGGATACCAAAGCATGTTCACAAGTGGGACAGTTGGCGCAGCCTTTGAAGCAGCCCTAAAAGGGTATCCTGCAATAGCGATATCTCAGGAAGCTGCACCTGATGATTGGTTTAACACTAACGGCAGCACTCGTAATTATGATGCAGAATGTGAGATGGCGGCGGGCATTATCAAGCGGATGCTGTCAAAGGGGCTCCCTCCAGGAATAGATGCGTTGAATCTGAATTACCCGTGCGATGTGACTGAAACAACGTCTCTGGAAATCACAAAACCCGCCAGAGTAAGAATGACAAATCGCGTTATTCGTCGAGTAGACCCACATGGCCGCAATTACTATTGGTTCGAAGGGGTTGAAACAGATGGAAAGCCCAGCGATGATGTAAATGCAGTTATGAAAACGGGTTGTGCATCCTTGTCGCCTATAGTCATCGAATCAGTTGGAGATAGGGAAGTTGATTTACTCCGAGAATTCATGAAGAAGGAAGCATCTTGAGAGCTCCCCATAATGCATCGGTAGACGGTGCTTTAAGGTCCTTCTCGGAATCAGGATATTGGATAATTCTGATGGTTTCATCTTCTTGAATTTCACCAATCACAGATGTTTCGACATCAACCTCTTCTAATGTGTTCAACACTTCCTTCGAGTTATCCGGATGGCATGTCATAAGCATGCAACCACTACTGATGAGATTAAGCGGGTTTACTCCTAACAAATCGCAGATAGATCTTGTAGAATGATGCACAGGAATGCTTTCATGTGTGATTCGAAAGCCAACACCACTTGCATTACACAATTCATGGATTCCATTTGATATGCCCCCTTCGGTAGGATCGTGCATTGCTGTGATGTGTCCAGTGTTGAAGCTAGCTACGCCTTCTTTTACAACACTTATGCTGTCACGAAGGGCGATAGCAGATTCCACAATCTTAGACCCAAGTTTAGAAATAAAATAAGACCGTCCTTCTGAGGCTAGAATGGCTGTACCTTCAATTGCGATGCTTTTTGTCAAAATGATTGAATCGCCTGCTTTTGCGCCTGAGGATGTAACATATTGATTAGGGTTTGTTTCACCGAGCATGAACCCAGCGATAATTGGCTTGTCAATATCTCCAGTAACTTCAGTATGCCCACCTGCAACAGTTATGTTCAGAGAAGAAGCGGCTTCATGCATCTGAGACATGATATGTTCAAGGTCCGACGCTGTAGAGCCCACTGGTAACATGATTGAGTTCAGAAACCATGTAGGTTGTACGCCAAAAGTTGCGATATCATTTGCATTGATGTGGACTGCTAACCAGCCTATGTCCGCAATGGACCCAGTTATGGGATCGGTAGAGGCTATGAGTACTCTATCTCCAAAACGGATAACTGATGCATCTTGGCCAAGAGATGGTCCTAGGATAAGATCAGGATGGCTTTTGCCGAGATACTTGAAAACATGTGACTCTAGAATCTCTGGAGGGACTTTGCCTGGTAGCAATTATAACACATCCTCAATTATTGGAATAGGTGCGCACCAACCTTGTACCTAGTGTATGAAAAGTGCGTTCATCGAAGACCCAATACTGGGCTCTCTACACTCACTATGCCACTAGAACCTTTCAGGCTGAATGCGCATGTGGGGAATAACCTCAGTGTTAATAATCTAATCGAGAAACCTGTTATACTAAATATCGATATACGATTCTAGCTCTTTTAGCTGATCAACAGAGAGCTGAGCTTTCGATCTGCCTGTTGATAGAATGGTCCCCAGAAGAGAAGTTTCCTTCAGTAGCTCTTCAGTGAGGAATGCTCTTCCTCCACTCGCCCGTGCTATCAGGAATGCTCCAAAGTTCAAGCGGAATTCATGTACAGTAAGGATTGTTTCAATCACGTCATGGTATCCTTCTTTTCGCATCCGAAGAAGAGTTGCCAGTTCCAATGCTTCATGGTAGGGACGCTTCATGAATTTAACCCACGTCTTATGATTCCGATCCACACTTACCGCAGCGAGATGAACATCCTGTTTGCGTAGGAGTCTAGAGGCCTTAACTAAATCCTTCATGGGTGTATATTTTGCATGCCCGGGACCAACAGATTGCGCAAGAGGGATATTAGGGGCAAAATCAGAAATAACAATAACGAGAGGTTCAATGTCCTTGTTTCGCATTCGTTCTCTTTTTATTGCCTCAAGTGATTTCATGAGACCCTCGGCTAATGGAGTTAGTCCAGATATTTTCAATCTAGACATTGCCCGATAGATCTTATTCCAGTTGGTGGTAGGGGCCTGAATCTCAATTGCTCCGCTATCTTTGAAAGCTATAATCCCTACTCGATCCTTTGACCCTCGAGTTTCTCTCTCAATTCGTTCGAGT
>CAYMLT010000110.1:0-9676 GCA_964391265.1 uncultured archaeon | reverse complement strand
CAAGTAAGAAGTCGACAAAACGCATCAAAGTTTCATCAGTCCTCCCGCCAAAGTATCCTGCTACAAGACCAACAATCACACCAACAGCAGTTGATAGACCTGTTGCAAGTATACCAATGGTTAGAGAAACCTGTGAACCGTAGACGAGTTGGCTCCATGCGTCTCCACCTTTATCGGTTGAACCAAGAACTCCAAAGTAGTCTCCAAAGACTAGCATGCTCACCCGTTTGAGATGGACTGTAACAGATCCATCGTACACTTCTTCATTCGTATGAGTTGTATTGAAAGCATTCCTGAAGTTTCGTGTGGGTGACAACCCCACGGCTACAGTAAGAATATCCGTCGGATCATCTTGGTGTCCAGCATCATCCTTGATCATCCCTCTCCATCCTTCAGCAAGATCAAAGTAATTGAGATCGATTCTTCTGCTTTGAAAGGCTTCGTTGTAGGGGGGAAATGATCTGTAGATTTGCTGCCAATTACCTGAAGAGTCAATGAGCCACATGTACACTTTGAACATGAGCCCGCCTTCTTCATACTCATGAAAAGAGCCAGTGGTGGAAACTGCCATTTCCAAAGTCATATTGACATCGCTAGGCAGACTGTTATATTTCCACTCAAATGATTGAGTTAGGAATATGAAACTGTTTGAATCGGGCATTTGACCAGTAGGATCTAACAAACGCCAATCAATCTCATCGCTTGGGTTATATGTCCATGATAGATCAACATAACCCGCGTTATCATCTCCCGCGTACTGATGTCCTGAGAAATATTCAGGGTGTTGCCCGCGAGTATTGATGACATTCGCCGCATTATTCGTAAGGAACTCATCGGGCATGTATTCACCGGTAGTAACACCATTTGGGTCGAAGATTGACATCCATCCTGGTGCAAGGAAAGTTGGTGCAACCTTCGCACTTGGTGAAGGATTATGTGTCGCCAACATTGGTGCACCGAATGCCATCCCGACGTAAAACATCAGCACGATGATTCCAAGAATTCCAATCTTATGCTTCCGGTACTCTCTCCAAAATCCTATGGCGCTGACGTACCAGTTGCTATCTTTCCATCCGCCTTTTTTACTATCAGACAAATTAAGGCCTCCGTGTCCAGGAACGATCGCGTTAAAATCTACAATCGCCCACTATTCACTTGTTCTTCCGGACTGAAAGCGTAAAGTTTCCACTAAAAAAAGTGTCTGTCCGTGCGACAGGCACGAAAAATCGACTGAAATAGCAGTTTCAAGACACGGCAAGTATCTTTTTGATTTTTTGCCGTCAATTATTAGAAGTGTATTTGAGTGAATGGAGTGAGTTTTGCGGATCAGCTCTTCGTCTTCAGTCCTCGAGTGTATCAAGAAATGGATCAGATTCATCAACACCATCTGTGTTTTCAGAAGTCTTGATTTCTTCATCTTCTTTTTGTCGCTTCTCCCGAGCATTGATTATATCCTTGGTTCTATGAGAAGCAGACCATAAATCAGCAAAGACCATCCCAACAAGGAAGATTGTAATAACACCGGTTAGTGAAATAACCGCACCTATGAATCTTAGGGATTCATGCAGAAGCATAAGTCCGAAACCACCAAAAGTAAGTACGAAAGGTATCGCCAGAACTCTCCATCGGGGAGTAGTTCTAGTTTCTGGGAAGGCACGGATTTTTCCAGACATGGCAACTCAAGTTTAAGAGAAATCCCTTCCCTTTTACCACTTTCGAACCGTGCGTTTTCTATTGATAAATAGAACCCATCACATATCGCCAAGAAGGGCGTGAAAGGAATTGCTTTTGTATTGGTAATGTTTTTTGCTCGTTGATGGTTTCCATGGTTGAGTGGTTTCTATTTACAGCCACTGGCATTATTCTTATAATAGTGGCCTATCAAATTGTTTTTTGCATTTCCAAGAAACTGGTTAAGAGCAAAGGAGAATCCATGGATCCACCGAAGGAGATGTGGCGTTCCAGCATTATCGTTAGTCCAATCATCACATTATTCGCGACTGCATTCATAGCTGTTGCAAGTTGGGGCAATTTTGCAGAATGGGGATTTGCATTTCCTACAGGCGATGTTGTGCGGACAGTAATTGTTGTTGGTTTCCTAGCCGCGATTCCTGCATGTATCTTGGAAGACCTATCAAAAACCTCAGAAACTAGATTTAATGGGATTGTTTCAATGGACAGTCTTCCTGCATACTTTCTTCTGGTGATTTTATTCGCAAGTCTAGCAGAGGAACTACTCTTCAGAGGTTTTCTTCAGCAATTCATCGACAAAGCATTTCTCATCTCTATGGATGTTAATGGGAGCATCATCACGAGTGGTGTAATCGTCAGCGCCTTCCTATTCGGGCTCGTGCATGCAGTACCTGCAAAGATGATGGGAAGGAAAGCACCTCATCTAATGCTGGGGGCATTTCTATTGGGACTCACGGCAGGTGTTGGCTTATCATCATCTGGAAGCATCTTGGTTCCAATCATCATTCATATGGAGTTCAATATTGTTGGAGTAATTATCCCAAGGATACTTGAGGGGAGTCAGTAGATGCATTCCATATACATCGGCAATATAGTAACTTCATTGTTGCCCCTATTACAAATTCTTGCCTCCTCTGAGACACTTTTTAACAAAACAAAACGAAAATCGCGTGTTTGGGGACAATACCTTGTCTGCTTATGCAGAAACGTATTTAAGAACTGCAAGGGCAACACGGCGCGTTACGGGTGTGATTTAACCCCTTTCGCATTTGTGCTCAGCGGAGTGTACGGATATGAATCTCCTTGACATCAGAAACATGCGCATGTACTACAGTACACAAAAAGGACTTGTAAAAGCTGTAGACAATGTTTCTCTAGAGCTGGATGTCGGTGAGTCAATTGGTCTTGCAGGAGAAAGCGGTTGTGGTAAGAGTTCACTAGCATATTCTATAATGCAGCTACTACCCCCCGCAGCCAACATTGTTGGTGGAAACATCTACTTCAAGGGTGATGACCTACTGAGAAAGTCAGCCAGAGAAATGCGTGACATTAGATGGAAAAATGTAGCAATAGTGTTCCAGGGTGCAATGAATGCTCTCAATCCCGTTTTTGAGATTGGTGAGCAGATTGCAGAAGCTATCCTTATGCACGAGAACGTGACAGAGGAAGAAGCGCTGGACCGATGTTCCAAGTTATTCGAGATGGTCGGTCTGGATCCTGGCAGAATACACAATTACCCACACGAGTTCTCAGGTGGTATGCGTCAGCGTGCCATGATTGCCATGGCTCTTGCCTGCAATCCGGACCTTGTTATCGCGGACGAACCAACTACAGCACTCGATGTTACAATTCAGGCACAGATTCTGAAACTTTTACAGAAGCTGCAGAAAGATCTTGGCCTTTCACTGGTTCTGATCACACACGATCTTTCAGTTATTGCAGAAACTTGCGACAAGACTGCGATCATGTACGCGGGTCGAATTGCAGAACTGGCAGACGTGGTTTCAGTATTCAAAGAACCAATTCACCCCTACGCTACTGGTCTGGTTGGAGCAATTCCAAGCATGATCAAAGCAGAAAAGAAGAAGCTGACATCAATCCCAGGTTCACCTCCGGATCTTATCGATCCTCCAACAGGTTGCCGATTCCATCCTAGGTGTCCATATGCAGAGGACATATGCGCAAGGGAGGAACCATCGTTCGACGAGGTTGAACCCGGTCGTTTTGTAGCATGTCACTTCCATGAACGCCTGAGAGGAGAATTAACTGTAGACCTTGAATAAGGAGGAACAAAAGATGACATATGATGACTCAAGATACCTTCAGCAATCCACCAACATTCAAGAGGGTGAACCGCTCATTAAGGTACATAACATGCAGAAGTGGTTCCCTGTCAACACAGGATTTCTCTCATCCCTGCTGTACAAACAGGAGCTATACGTGAAGGCTGTAGATGGAGTTAGCTTTGATATTATCAAAGGTGAAGTTCTTGTGCTTGCAGGGGAGTCTGGTTGTGGAAAAACCACAACTGGGCGATGTGTCCTGAACCTAGAAGTTCCCAGTGGTGGATACGTTACTTATGCAGGCCAGAATCTTTCGACTCTAGATCGGAATGAGATGAAGGAACTAAGAAAGAGAATGCAGATTACATTCCAAGATCCTTATGAATCGCTCAATCCTAAACAAAGCATTTCAAGCATTGTTGAAGAACCTCTGACAGTACACAAGATACCTCTCACACCAAGCCAGCGTCGTTCTCGTGTTCTCGAATCACTAGAGAGCGTAGCACTAACGCCAGCAGAGGATTTCATTGATAGATATCCACACGAACTTTCAGGAGGGCAGCGACAAAGGATATCTGTTGCCCGTGCTCTCATTTTGCACCCAGAATTCATGGTTGCAGATGAACCTGTATCAATGTTAGATGTGTCAATTCGTGCAGAGATTCTAAATCTATTGTTGCAGCTTAGAGCGGAGCTTGGTCTAACTTATCTCTTTATTACCCACGACCTTGCAGTTGCTACATACATTGCTGATAGAATCGGTATCATGTATCTTGGAAAGATTATGGAAATTGGTCCGGCACATGACGTGGCGTTCAATCCACAGCACCCGTACACTCGAGCGTTGATCTCAGCTGTGCCTTCTGGAGACCCAACTGTTAAGCGACGTGTAGAGTCCCTAAAGGGTGAACCGCCTAGCCCAATCAATGTACCAAGTGGTTGCAGGTTCCACCCAAGATGCCCATATGCTCAAGAGATATGCGTGAGGGATATTCCTGAAGATCGCGACATGGGCGAAGGCCATTACGTGGCCTGTCACTTTGCTGGAGAGCTTGGTGACGCTCCCAACTACTAGTTCAGAATCCGGGCGACTTACGGGTCGCCCGATATTGACTCTCTTTTTAGATTCCTTGTGAGGGATATGCATTGAGTGAAGAATCGGATCGGCCCCGAATTTTGCGCGCAATAAAGAAGTGTTTGTCAGATGCGTACGACCACTTTCAGCAGGCGATGGATGAGCTTGACGAAATCGGCAAAGGTTCCGTTGGACCAGGAATGGCACCTATTGTTGGGGGCTATGCGATGCCTAATCCAAAAAGTAAGTATAGAGCTGCATTAATTGAGCTTGATGCCGCAGAGAAAGCTCTCAATCCTTTGATAAAACGATTCAGAGATGGTCGTGTGAATAGATCCCATTTCGAAAATGACGATGCCATACGCCTATTAGGAGATCTAGCTGGATTCGATTTCAACATTCTAATAGACAAACTATCTGAGCAAACTGGACGAGAATCAGTTTGGTATCGTCTCAGAGAAACATGCGAAAATGTGGAGAAGATATTCAAATCCGTTACAAAAGAATAGCAATGTACAAACTCCTTGGTGACGAGCAAAAGGTAATAACCTGTCGTTGGTCAATGCAAAACTGAGGACATGCACCACGGGTGGTAATCAATCATTGCGAGCGTCTAATTCCGTAGAACTGCAGGAACAACTGGAAAGAGCAAAGAAAAGCTTGAAACGAACAGGTGAATCTGTTGAGAAATTGATTGCAGTTCTAGAACCCACAGAACAGATGTTGATGCGAAGGGAGTTTCAAACCAGAACTGAGTTAGATCCTGGCGAAGGCAAGGTCGTTCTTTGTTTGGAAGAGGAATTGGCATCATCAAGAACCTTCAGAAAAGCAATATCCAAGCTTTCCATGAAGAAACCTACACTCGTGAAAATTCCAGAAGACAGGAATTCACGATTGACAAACCTTTCAGTTGCCAGAATGATACCTACTGAGGTCCTAACAAAATCACAGGGATATGTTCTAGTAGTCAATCTTCAGAGAGAACTCATGTTGAAACAACTTGAACAAGTAAAAGCTATAGTTCTGGGACGGCGGTATTATCTGAATTCAAATGATACAATGCAAAGACTGAGTCAGACTCTAGAATCGCAGGGGGTTCACGTATTCGAAGATCAAGGGCTTTACGGGGGAAGTGTTCTCACTTATGAGCTTGTTCGAACACTTGAGGCGAGACCTCAGTCAACCGTCCTTGAGATTACGTTGAGCAGGTCAGTGGCGGAAAATACAAATCTATTGAAGCGAATTCTTGAATCACTACTATCATTGTAGGAGGGATGAGAAATGGGAGAAGATGTAGATCCGATTAACGAGATGCAACTACCATTTACTCATGGAATTGAAGTTGAACTTCAAGTAATTCGAAAAGATGGATCGTGGATTAAAGGAGAGGAAATCCTCCAAATCTTTGATAAACTTGTATCAAATGCAAAAACACTGCTGGATAAGAGGATCCTAAATTCTCGGGTGGGCTCAGTTAGAGAGAAATATCACCATTCTACACAGACAGAGGAAGGAGAGAGAGGTTCAAGGGTTGTAGCAACATACAAAGACGCAAAAGGGGAGTTAAAGGATTTCACACTTGTAGGACACGATCCTAATGTTACTAGTCTAACATGGATTCTTGAAATTGCTACGCCACCATGCACGACGCTAGAGGAATTAGCCTGGTGGGTACAGACACTAATTGCGATTTCATACGATTCGCTACCAAAAGATGCTAACGTCACCATGATATCAACGGGACTCAACCCAGCTCAAGAATACTTGAAAAACCTATCATTTGGAGAGCATCATCACTTCCTTGGACCTGATGTTTCGGACAAGGTCAAATTAGGAGTATTCAACCTTGTGAGAAATTTCCTACCTCATTTAATTGCGCTTACAGTGAATTCGCCTTTTGAAAACAAGAAAACGACTAATGAAATCTGGGTAGATGAACAAGGAAAAACAAGAGCTCCGAAATGTGTAAGGTCGATTAGGCTTGTGAAGAATACGACGCAACTTGGACCCACAAACGAATTTGAATTCATACCGTATTTGAAAAAGGTAGATGTCGATGGTTTTGCTAGACATGTGAATCGAAGCTATGCCCGAATGGTCGATATGTATCCATATACACGCCTTAATACAATCGAGTTGAGAGTATCAGACACTCAATTATCTGTGCCTAGAAGAATTAGCATTGCACTACTCCTTCAGACCATTGCTCTAAAAGCCAAGAAAATGATAGAGGCGGGGCAAGAAATTCCAGATGTTGGAGCTACATCATTAGCCTCTAATCGAGAGGCAGCGGTCGAAGCTGGTTTGTGGGGACCTTTCAAACCTGCGGTGGGGGACCCTACATCTGATTTCATCGAAGCATATAACCATCAAGTCACGGAAGAAGGTTTGCCAAGTAGAAAGAAACGGAATCGATTCCTCGGAGATGCTGTTGCTTCAATGCTGTATATTCTTCGCGATGAGCTAGAAGAGCTTGATGTGATAGACAATCCGTTCATGCAACCTACCCTTGTTTCAATATTCGGAAGCGAGTTTGTTAGTCCAAAAACTACAGGAGCGGATTTTCAGCTTGATGTTTATGCAAAATCAGAACTTAATTTGGTTGTACTACTGAGAAAGCTATCTGAGATAACACGAGAATGTTGCACAAATTGGTTGTATGACCCACTTGAAGGTGCGCCACATATGCCCACTTGGCTGTGCTGGTGGAAGGGAATTGAACCAGAAATAGTTACTGACAAAGAAAGAGTGTTTGCAGGCCAGAAGGCACATTTCTCGATATCTCTGAAAAATGCCCTTCCACGCGCTGTTGAAGATATGACACTTGCTTTCGCAATTGAAGACTCTGAACGACATATCATTAGAAAGAACATAATACCAATTTCGCGAATTGAAGCTGGGGAAATCCACATAGAACATGTTGAGTTTCAAACGCAAAAAGGTGTTCCAGCATATAACATTCTGGCATCAATAGGAATCACTGGACGTGAAATCAAGCTAGCGAGTACGATTCAAACTTTTTGGACAAAGGCCACCATAAAACCTGCAACTACGACTATTTTTGCAGATGGATCGACCCAAATCCCGTTTTCAGGGCATATTGAAACAAGCTATCCTGTAAGCGCGTATCTTGCGGCCAAAGTAAGCGTTGTATCACCTAGTCGGGAAAAGATACTTGCAGAGGTAGAGCAGCCGCTATCTGTCGATGCAGGAGGCCAAATTGCATTCAAGAATACGGATTTCCCGCCGCTTGTGGTTCCGGATGATTTCTCTGAAGGTGTGGAACGCTGTGCTTTGAAAATCAGCTTAACGGATTCAGATGGGGATGAAGTCATGGTTTCAACATCTCGACCGTTCTATATTGGATTCGTTAGAAAAGGGCCCAAGCTCAAACTTGTTGCAGATTTGAAGGATTCATACAGACCAGGTCAGACTATCACAGGAGAATTCGAATTAATAACACGAGGGCAAGCACTTCCAAAAGATGCAGAAGTGTCGCTGTTTTTCCAAGCGGATTCTGCGAGACGCCATTCGATAGCTACAATTCCGGTAAAAGACCTTGTTGAAAAAACAATGGATTTCGAATGGAAGGTGCCCCCCATTCCTTCAGAAAACACTGCTGAAAGAACGGGAATACTCAAGGCGGTGCTAGCAAGTGGAACTGAAACGATTAGTAGTACACAAACAAGTAGATTCATCCTAGAACACATGGGAATTAAGATCAGTATTGATTCACTCAGAGTTCCGAAGAATTCAGATATTGGCGAAAAAATCTCTGGTTGGCTTCGAATTCGAAGGAATACTGAAGCAGGGGAACAAGCCAGTTTGGAAATAGTATTCATCTATCCAGATGGCACAGAGTATCCCGCATTCAGCCAACCGATAAAGCAAAGCAGGAACCTCTCGATAGCTTTCGGACCGATTGAGATTCCTGAACACCAGATTAAGAGTACTACGAAGACTAAGAAAACCACGAAAACAAAAACCCGGGCGAAAGCAAAGAAGAAAACGACCTCCAGGACGAAACCAAATCAAGTGCAAGTGGAAGCCAGGATTAGCTATGGGGGCGAAGTTATCGATAGGAGAATCGAAACAATTCGCTTAGATGGTGTTGAAGAGCAACATCTTGTCAGGTTGACATTTAGCGGGGTGCCAAGCTATGCCACACCCGACAAGACTCTGCACTCAACCTTGCATGTTGCCAACTTATCAAGTGATGATATGCCTTGCATGCTTGCTACCGAAATTGAAACCGTGAAGGGAGCAATTCCAATCTGGGAGAAAGAGGTCATTTTGAAAGGAAAAGAAACAGGAATCTATGCCGTTAGTGTGGATATTCCGCTAACTGCAGAGATGAGTACAGCATATCTCACAGCCAAAGCAACAACAACTGGTGGCTCAACACGAAGCTCAAAACGATTCAAAATCAAGGCAGTAGAAGAACCACACTTTCATTTCAGCTTCATGATAAAGGATTCCGAAGGAGTGGAAGTTCCAGGTTTAGTACCAAGAGTAACTCCGATTACGCTAATACTAACAGGTAAAGCAACAACTGCAGCATTAGACGACATAAAGTTTCTTTTACGAGTCATGTCTAGACGCAAGGTCGTAAAATTGTTTGAAATTAAAATAGCTTCAATGAAAAGAAAAGATGATGGCGAATTAGAGATAGAAATCCCATGGACAACGCCACCTGTGGATGTCGTATCTGGTTACTATCTAGAAGTCCTTGTTGAACAAGGCGGTTTGATCCTTCCAGACAGGGCGGTGGAACAAAATCGAAAACAGTTTACCGTATATTGAGTGTTTTACGAGCATATATTATTATCTGCCCGTATAATACTCC
>CAYMLT010000109.1:0-9754 GCA_964391265.1 uncultured archaeon | reverse complement strand
AACCTTAAGGAATTGGCAGATATGCTAATTCAGCCCACAGAGGAAATTGGAGTTGATTTAGAGCCATATATGAAGCTCACAGAACGTCAGACCCTAGCAACAAGGATTCGTACACTCACCGTTGGCTCAGCTCAACTTCTGTTCAAAGAAGAAGGTCAAATTGATTTCGATGACATGGTTAAGCCTGTTAATGGAAAAACACCTATCAACGTGATATTTCTCAAAACGCTGAGAAGCGAGGAGGAGAAACATTTCTTCATAGCTATTGTACTAAATCAACTCTATTCTTGGATGCTTCGACAGGGATTCACAGATAAGCCGAGAATGATGATTTTCCAAGATGAGGCGGCTCCATTCATCCCCGCGGGAATGCGGTCGCCCGGTCCTAAGGAAACATTTCTACTTCTGTTCAGACAAGCTCGTAAGTATGGTGTAGAGTGCCTAATAGCAACTCAGAGTCCAAAGGATATCGACTACAAGGCATTTGAGCAGTTCAATACAATCTCTGCGGGACGAATAAGCAGTGAGCAGTCTCTCAAAGTATTGGAAAGGATTCTGGAACCAATTGCAGGAGAGAAAGAATCAGAGAGCATTATCAATGCACTCCCAGGACAGCAGACGGCCAACTTCATTTTCTCATCAGCAGATTTGAAACCAAAGGTAAATCATATCGGAGTACGATGGCTTCTCACAAAACACATCACTCTAACTGAAAAAGATGTCAAGGATCACATGTCCAAGCTTGTTGCTGAACAACAGAAGATTCTGAAGAGTCTAGAACAGCAAAGGTTAGCAAAGGAAAAGGAACAGGAAGCAGAAAGAGAGAAACGTGCTTTGGAGAAACAAAAGTCTGCAGAAGCAAAGAAACGCGAAGCCGAACTTCAACAGAAAGAAGCAGAGAGGCTCAGGAAACAAGCCGAGTTGCAGAAACAACGTGATAAAGAGCTTGCTGAGAAGAAGGCGAAATTCAAGAGTGCCAAAGAAGATGAGAAGGTGTTTGAAACAAAAGGCGCAGCTAAGATGATATCGTATGACGATATCATCAATGCATTTGTCGCGCGAATTGAAAAAATAGCAAGAACAACTTTCGGTCTTCAGTTGCTTCGAGAACTGGTGGCAACGGGGCATCTAGAATATGAGCGATCTCGAGGTATGTATCTCAAGGAAACACGTGAAACCATTCGGCAAGGCCTCGCAAGAAAGGAGAAGAGAGAGGTTAAGAAGAGAGGAAAAGTGCATCAAGTAGATTACTTAGTATTTGACTTTGAATCGATGTTGAGCAAAGTCGTTGAGAGTATGGGAATCAAGCAACCAGATTTTGTCGATGAGCAAAGACTACTGAAGGCGTTTGGTAGGATTTTGAAAACAGCGAAAACAAATTCACTTATCGAGAGAATTGCACTGGGAGAGCCTTTCCTTGAATTCAGCGTGAATTAGAGATTACGGATCGAACTCCTGAAAAACCGAGTTCCGATTTGATTGCAAGCGACCCACGGAGTAATCATCTGAACTGTATCATTCGTAGCAGATTCCATATATGTGAAGGCAACTTCAGGTGCTCCATAGAGCAACACAAGGACCTGGTTTGTATCAACACTGACCTTTGTAAATTCAGAGTCATGTGTGGCATACCCAAAGCAGACAATCTTTTCATCATCAGCTAAAACGATTTCACGGCCTCTACAGTGAATACGTTTTCCACCAATGCGTACGAATTCCTCCTCTTTCTTTGCTATACGAACATGAAGTTCTCCGTTTACAGCATTAGCGTCGATTAAACCGATAGGAATTTTATGGTATGCGGAAGATAGATTCGCAACATCAACGAGATTGGACACACTCCACAAATTCAATCCATTCAGGATCCTGCGAAGTAGCGCTTCACTAGAAACTCTCTCTTTTGTGGGGTCCATTCCAAAGGTCCAATACAGATCTCTGTATGATCGAAATATGGGTTCATCTTTTACATCAGCTAGGGTGATTGAACCTCGTATACGTTCAAAGATGACATGTTCGAATTCAATCCATTCGTTCTTTGAAGGTGCAACTACTACATTATCTAGACCAATTAGCGAAACAGATAGGTCATCTCGGCCAACATCAAAGTAGATGTCAGGTAGAATCATGCATTGTTCTACGGTGCACACCATTTTGAGTATATCTGAGCAACAAGTTAATACGCAACGACAATTCATGAGTACATGCCATCGCTCTGGGAGTAGAAGTGTGAATGAGTAAGCCAGCATATGTTTACAAAATATGCGTTGCAGGAGAATCTGCTGTTGGAAAGACAAGCACCATAATCCGTTGGTGCGAGGGATTCTTCCGCCAAGAATACCAGAGCACAGTAGGGGTTCACCATTATTCGAGAATTGTGGAAGTTGGAGGAAGCTCCCCTACTGTTGTTAAAATGATGATATGGGATCTTGCAGGTCAAGACATCTTCAAACCTCTTCGAGCCAGCTTTTACGACGGAGCTAAAGGAATCGTCATGATGTTCGATGTAACCCGACAGGAAACATTCGGATCAATTCCAAAGTGGATCAAAGAGGCACTAGGGTACATCGGGAGGGATGTTCCTTATGTTATCGTGGGCAATAAAGCTGATCTTGTTCCAGATGAAAGCAAGTTTTTTGGAGCTTCGGAATATGCAAAATCTCTCGGGGTTCCATTTATTCTAACAAGTGCCAAAGCAGGCACAAATATCGAGGACCTTTTCCAACAGATTGGCAACCTGGTTCATGATCGTGCCCAAGCAGAGATTAAATCTGACACAAAGTGGATAGACTAACGTTAGAGCATCTCAATAATATCATCTAATTGTTTAACAATCACATCTGGTGTCTGATCCATGTCACCTGCATCATACTCTATAATATTGTCATCTCTTTGTACAAGGATTGTTGCCATCCCCGCTGCTCTACCACCTGCAATATCTGATTGAGGATTATCGCCAATCATAACGGAATCTTCGATTGTAAATCCCAGAGCCTTAACAGTTACTGTGAGTATCTCTGGAAGCGGTTTTCCAACTACTACGCATTCCACACCAGTGGCATCTTCTATAGCAGCTACTATTGATCGTTCACCAATAAAGACATCCTCTTGGCCGTGGTAGATTCCAGGGTAATCCCGACTGCCGCTAATACAGATGAGTCCAGCCCCCGCCTTAACCATTTTCGTTGCAAAGTTGAGTTCCGCAAACGTCATTCCTCTATCCGCTCCAACTGCGACATAATCAATTGGGGGGTTATTGACCACATTTAGACCTCTCGCAACAAAGTCTTCAGTGGCACCACCTTCGCTAATCACAAAGCATCGAGCTCTTGGGCTTCGATTCTGTACATATGCGGCAGCGGCAGCCCCTGCACTGAAAGTACGATCCAGTGGCAAATCATACCCAGCTTCGGTCACAACATTGTGGATTTGCCTTGCAGAGAGGCGACCAACATTAGTTAGAACAGCAACAACCTTACCAGTCTTCAACAGATGGTTCCACAGCCTAAGGGCGCCATCAAATGGAATTGGATGTTCAACATCTCGAACCAAGGTGTTATCAACATCGAATACCCAGAGGTTTTTCTCTCCTAAATTCATACCAGACACACTTTGATTATTAATCAGCCATTGAAAAATGTGTCTGGAGAATTAATCTTCCTTTTTCAGAAGAGGAATCACGCAGATAAAACGGAATGACTCAGTTCCCTCAGTATTGTCATATCCATGCTCTTCATTCGAAGGAATGAAAACAGCATCATCTTTCTTTGCATATGTTTCAATCGGTGCGCCTAGAATTTTGGCTTTTCCATCGAGGATAAAGATCTCATGCTCTTCATCATGCTGATGCAGAGGAACCTTTCCGCCTGGTGCTATTTCAAAAAGCCTCATGGCATATGTTCTGGCCCCAGTACGGTTTCCTATAAGCCAACGTACAGTTGTCAATTCAGCACCCGCCAGATTTATCTCTTCAAGTTCGCGTTCTTGATAATTGACAACGTACATAGTTTAAACCCCATTGTATCAGATTGAAGGCAATAACGAGCATCATCACGACATATAATAGCTTTAGGATTGGGGAACATTCCCATACGTCAGAACGCCACAGAAAGGTTAATCTAACAATAGCAGAGTGTGTGAGCA
This sequence comes from uncultured archaeon, assembly GCA_964391265.1. GTDB lineage: Archaea > Asgardarchaeota > Thorarchaeia > Thorarchaeales > Thorarchaeaceae > MP5-2226. The sequence continues at coordinate 5,614 of CAYMLT010000109.1, read as the reverse complement.
TTGGCAACCGATTCAAACAGTCATGGATGGAATTAGTTTGAGTGAAGAAGACACCTACCTTCGAGCAAAATTGACAGAGATCAATGTATCCATTGAGCGACTTACAGATATGCTCAACAGGATGATAGAAGTGATATCCTCCATCGGAGAAGTAAAAGAAGCTACTGCTGATATCTCTGCACGTATTTCAGAGAACAGCATAACACTCGAAAAAATTCTCCATAAAATCGGAAGCGGACCCGTAGGTGGAGGTGGCGGAGCTTCTAGTGGAAAGACCATCGAAGATAAAGGTGCTATCTCTTCGTCTACAGCAGTTTTGGATAATCTTGAGGCACAATTTCGAGAAGGAGCCATTGCCAGCGATCTCGCAGGAAAAATAGCAGATGCAGCAGATTCTCTTGAGGAAAAGGGAGTAACAGGCACGGTTATTGTAAAAATGAATAGATGGGTTAGAATTCTCAAGACATATGGTAGAATTGATTCAGTAAGTCCTACGGACTTAGGTAAGATTCGCACTGATCTCAGAGAGTGGCAGAAGGAGATAACAGCTCGGCGTTAGACGAAAAACGTGCTCAAAATGCGCAAAATAATGTGCGAAGTATATTTCGTAAACGCTTAATAGGGATAATATTAGATATTCAGTTTGTAAGCCGGGAAGCTGCGGGGTGCAATTAGACCATGATTCCAACTGAATGGGAAGACAAAATACGGAATTCAATACAGCGATTTCCACCACCACATACTGAAATAATACTTGGCTATTGGGAAGAATGGCTGTCAACTGGACCAGAATCTCCGTTCTTCGAGAGCTGGCGTGAATTCGCGTCCATGAAGGATGATAGAGAAGCACTCTATACAGAAATCCGAGTATACATTAAACGTGTGACCAATGATCTTAGAGAATTCGAGGTGCCTTTGGGCACATGGCAGAAAGTTGCCAAAGCACTTGCGGCGGTGGCAAGTATTTTCTTAGTTGTATTCCTTGCACTATCTCGAGTAGCACGAGCTAGTGATTGATTCATCGCGATTTCTCGTTGGTTCAGAGCTGCCAACTTATATTGCTGTTAGAGTGAATGATAGGCAGGACTGCGTGTGAATAATGATAGAGTTGCCATCTTCTATGCGTGATTTGTATGAGCGAGCAGCTAATGCACTACGCAATGCAAAACAGGTTCTTGCAATCTCACATATTGATGCGGATGGCATTACATCTATGGCAATTGTTATCGAAACCATTACGCGATTAGGCAAACCTCACATCTGGAGAAATATCCACCAAATTAATTCCGAATCGATATTCGAAGTAATCGACCTTGTAAAGGAATCTTCGCCTGACGTGATTGTATTCAGTGACTTTGGATCGGGGCAAATCCATCTTATTCAGGAACATATTCTAACTGTGGACTCCCTCAAACATGTTATTATTTTGGACCACCATATTCCGCCTGACGAGAGAACAAAACTGAATGAGGAAGCCCTCACTAGCAACCTCATCGAAGTGAATCCAATCCAACATGGTATTAGTGGAAGTGTAGAGATTTCTGGTGCGGGCGTATCTTTCCTTCTCTCATTGGCCGTATCGAGTGGAAATGTAGATCTCAGTGAATTGGCAATTGTCGGAGCAACAGGAGACTTGCAGGATTACTATGGAAAAGGATTCACTGGGTTGAACAAGGAGATTCTTAATCTTGGAATCAAAGAAGGATACATTAGTAAGGATCGGGATCTTACGTTATTTGGAATTAATACACGCCCTCTGCCTCAATTGCTGCAATATGCGACAGATCCCTACATACCTGGACTCACTGGTGATCCCGATGCAAGTTACTACTTCTACAATGATCTGGGTATTGAATTGAAGGATAGGGAAGATCAATGGAAACGATGGGTGGATCTAACTCAAGATGAGAAACAAAAAGTCATTCAAAAATTAATGAATGAATTGCTTACTTTATACGATGATCCAAATATTGCAACTGGAATTATTGGAGATGTTATATCACTTCTACGGCGTCCTCCCAGAACTGAAATGAGTAGTGCAAAGGAATTTTCCACGCTTCTGAATGCATGTGGCCGAAACAGAAGATCGGACATTGGTGTAAAAATCTGCTTGGGTGATGAGGAGGCTTTTCTCGAAGGGAAGGCACTTCTGCAGCAGCATAGACAGAATCTTGCAATGGCAATCAGAAGGATAGAGGATGGAGGATTCGAGGAACGGAAAGGTATGTATGTGGTCAACGACCCCCAAACGCAAGACACCATAATTGGAATTGTAATCGGAATGGCACAGGGGTCCAAGATAATACCCACTGATAAGCCCGTCATAGGAATTAGCACCAATACAAGTGATGATGAAAGCCCACTAGTGAAACTCTCAGGCAGAGCTCGAAAAAGCGTTGTCAATAAGGGAATTAACCTGAAGGAGATTTTCTCAGAGATAGCAGAGAAACTGAATGAGAAATATGGAACATTAGTTGCTGAAGCAGGTGGACACCCGATGGCGGCCGGTGCATTCATTCAGAATGAGCAGCTTGAAGAGTTTGTTGAAAATGTTTCTGTTCTTATCGCATCCAAGCTATGAGGAAAAAAAAGGGGGAGAGGGGACAATCCCCTCAAGTTGATTCTAGTAATCTTCGGAGGTCAGAGAGGCCCCAATTATCCCAGGAATAAACAGAAGACCAAATGCTACGCCGATATCTATTGCGATATTTTGCAGCAGAGCGGTGAAAGCTGCAGGATCAAGTGCAAGGCCCAATGAAAGCATTGCATAACCCAGAAAGAAGAGTGCGATTGAAATAATAGAAACAACAAGCATTCGCACACCACTTTTTGAAATCAAACCAGCTATGAACCCAGCAACTCCCAGTGCAACGAGAGGTGTGTATATACCTCCTATTGCATAGGTATATGGAAAGAGCAGCTGTGCAAAAAGCAATGCCCCTTGATATGATAAGGCGTCAGTAAGATTCGGATTTTGAAGTAAAGCTTGGATGGCGGCAACATCCATCCCAAGTATCTGGAAAGCACCAATGATTATCGCAACCAGCAGTGCAACGAGAAGTGCCATAATTGTCCTGAACATTTTGCTTATACGTCCTATATATGTTGAAATGAATAGGTTGGTTCTCTGATACTCTAGAGCGTATATATTTCTTGGGTCTTTTCATCTTGAGGAAAAATGAGAGATTATTTCAGATATTCTAGGGAGTTTTTTATCAAAATTAAAATTTCAGGTATCATTTCATACTCAGGCAATTCTGAGGCGGCGAACCACTTGACCTCAGCTTCAGGGGTTTCAGGTGTAACTTCTTCAGTTAGAGCTCGAGCTAGATAATGATTTAGAATAAAGTGATACTCGATTTCATTCTCTGAATTCGGAGTAATGATATCAGCGGTAGTAAGCAACTGAACTATCTCACACCTAACACCTGTTTCCTCCAGGACTTCACGAATGGCTGCTGTTTCTTGAGATTCACCAATTTCCACAGCACCGCCTGGAACACTCCAGAGACCCTTACCAGGATCCTTATCGCGTCTTACTAAAAGCACACCTTTTCTACCAAATACTACAACGCCCACGCCAGGAATTGGAAATTTGGGAAACCTACGGTCATCCATGTATTCCACTCAACGATTCAGAAAGTAAGTAAACCCCGAGGCATTGGGATAGTTACACGACATTTCGAGCATTCCACGTCAACATAAGGATTGAAAAAATCACTAGTCTCGAAATCATACTTTGAACTATTTCCACAACTAGGACAATTAATGCGAATGTAGCCACGCAATACCATGGCTTTTCTCCATGCATCCAGAGCTCTGTCCTTATTACCGATGCGATCGTATTCAATAGCTATGGCAATCCAAGGAGCTGCGGCACCAGGGTCATTTTGTGTCCATTTAGTAAGGCACGCCATATGTTCATCATATAGGCCTAATTCATCATATGCGTAACAGAGACCTCTCCAGCATTCTGAAGAGGAGTCAATATGTTGCTCTGCAAGTTTGAGATACTTGCTGCACAGGGCCGTCTCGCCTACCTCATGATAAATCACTGCAATACGAGACAATGCCTGCACATTAGCAGGTTCGACCTCAAGAACCCTCTCAAAGAAATTCTTGGCTTCTTGTATTTCATTTTTAGATAAAGCTACAATTCCTTTCAGGACCAGCGAACGATAATCAGTTGGATCCATTGAGTAAGTGGATTCAACCAGAGGCACAGCATCATCCATGCGACTCTGTAGAAGAAGAGTATAGGCATAGTTAGTCCTTGCAGCCATCAATTCTGGACTGAGTTTGTATAGGGTTTCCCACTCGACAGCCGCTTCAGTAAAATCCCCCAATCTATGGAGTGCTAATGCATTGGTACCTCTTAAGGATAGATCGTCCGGGAAGAGAAGTATGGCTTCTTCCATAATCTTAACGGTTTCTCTGTAATTCCCCTTATCATAGAGCAGCTTTCCTAGTTCAATCCAACTCTCAGGATCTTCTGGATCAAGAGTAATTGCTCGGCGAAGTTCCTCTTCAGCTTCATCCAGTTTGCCGAGACCTCTTAATGCCCGTCCAAGAAAAAGAGCAACAACGCAGTGGTCTTCAGCAACATCTTGTGCTTGCCTAAGGACCTTAATTGCATCCTCTGGTCGTTCAGCTTGAACATAAGCAATACCCAAGTATGCGAGTGCATCTGGTTCAGGATTGAATTCTTTTGCCATTGGCTCAAGTATCTTGATAGCCTCATCAATCCGCTCCTCTTCAATCGCAAGCATAGCTTTGCGGATGCGCTCGTCTATCAAATTCAATCGGTCCTCGTATATTATGAAGCGTTGTTATGCGAGCATTCCGATTATAAGAGGCCATCGTTATGGCAAAAGTGATGACAGAAAAGAAAATTGCAACACCATTCTCTCTACTACATGTGGCAAGTCTACTAAGTCAAAGAACTCGGATACAGAAATTCGCCGAGGCCATAAGCCAAACAGTGAAACCCGGTATGAGCGTTGCTGATATTGGAACAGGTACCGGTATCTTGGCTCTTCTTGCAGTACAAGCAGGGGCATCGGAAGTAACTGCGATAGACGTAAACCAAGAATCAATCGAATATGCCAAATTGGCTGCACATCTGAATGGATTTGAGGATAAAATTAGATTTGAAAAAAGGCACTTCACTGAATTTATTCCCGATGAAAAATTCGATGTTGTGATTTGCGAGATGCTTTCATCTATGATGCTTGTCGAACAGCAAATTCCCGCAGCAGCTCATTCCGCCAAGCACATTCTAAAACCGGGAGGAGTAATGCTTCCTGCCTCTTTGACAATATACATTGCATTGGTGGAGTGTGAATCAGTATGGAGCAGATTCTTGATTCGAGGTTTGAAATTCCCTAAGTTGCCTCAGACTATAGCAAAGGGGGATACTAAGGATCTTTCAGATTTAGGTGAGCTTGCTTCTTTTGACCTGACTTCGTTAAATGAAAATCACGCAGTAGCGCGTGAGATTAATCTGAAGGCTGTTCAAAAAGGAGTAATTCACGGCATTGTAGGACTCTTTGAAGCTGTAGTTTACGGGGATATTCGTCTTGTTCCTGAAGATGGCTGGAGAGAGCTATTTCTT
>CAYMLT010000108.1:0-9762 GCA_964391265.1 uncultured archaeon | reverse complement strand
CCACGCTTGACCAAGAACACGCACAAACCAAGGGACAATTGCAGAGAGAGATAGCAGGTTTGAATGAAACACGTTTCAAATCCGTTACACAAGTATCCCAGTTACAGAAGGAAATTGATGACATAAAGATACGGCTTTCTGAAAGCTCAAAACGAATCCCTGACAGCGTTCTGAAACTTGCAGAGGGAATAAATGAGCACGGATTAGAATCGGTGACGGGGCCATTGGTTGAAATCCTGACAACAAAGGATGAGTATGCGTCTGCTCTGGAGGCAGTGGTTCCGGGAGACATGGCGTTCACATTCCTTGTTGAAGATGAGGCGGAATTCACTCTTTTACAACGTTTACGAGATAATCTGAAAGCCCCAGCCCCAATCATCTTTCTAAAGAATCTCAAGAAGCACTCTGAAAAGGTGGAGATTCCCACAGGGAAAGGCATTGTTGGTCTTCTATGGGAACTCCTTGGATTTGATGCTGAAATGGTAGCGAAAATGCGATGTGCATTTGGCAATTATGTTATTACGCGTGATAGACAAACTACGACGAGAACAGCAGAACGTTCCCACCTTCAAGCAGTTTCGCTTGATGGGCAAAGAATTGAACTGGCCATAGACCGCATCATAAGCCATCCAAAGAGGGAACCCACGGGTGTAATTGCTACAGCCCCATTGCAAGCAAGGCTATCGTCAGCAGAATCAGAAATCCTGTTAGCTCGAAACCAAGTAACAGATGTGATGGGTAGCATTGAGAAAGCTACATCGGAAAGGGATGAGATTATGGATCTCATAAGCCAAGTAACAAGATGGAGCGGGACGTGGGAAAGGCGAAAAAAGCTAAGAGAGATGATACCTCAGCAGGAAGAGAGACTCGTAGGCTTGGATGATGAAATCAAGAAGTTACAGCTCGAGTACGGAACAGCGGAAAGAGCGTTAAAGAAACTTGACAGCACCCAACCTCCAGAGAGAGGTAGGCTCATCGGTCAGCAATCTGCTGTTAGATTGAAGTATAGAAAAATGCGTGAGCAACTCACACAAATCGAAGCAAGATTACAAGCAACCCAGAATGACCAAGCAAACAGACGTCAGAATCTTCGTGGTTTTGAAGAAAGCACGAAAATGCTATCGGAAAGGGCGGAGGAGCTTAGACACGAAATAGCCTCATCGAAGAGTGATGGCAGTAAGATAGTGGAACTGATAGAAAACCTCAGAGAGAGCTTGGAACAAACGAGCTTAAAGTACCAGAGTCTTATGAGTCAACAATCAGCGATTAAGGGAGAGATCCGACAATTAAGTGAACGATTGCTTGAAATTAATCTTCAGGTCAAAAACAGTAGAATTCAAGTTGTACAGGCAAAACGTCAACTCGACATGTTCCAACATCAGAAATCTGAAGTCGATAAGGAACTCAAGGGGAGTAAACGGCCTAAGAGTGTCAGGGATATTGATATTGTAAGAGATGAGTTGCTAAGAGCTAAGCACCAACTAGAGGAATACCGCGATGTGTCGGAAACAGTGGCGCACACTGAAACGCAATTGAAGAACCAGCTTGCTGAATTATCTACCAAAGTTGCAGACATTCAAAATGAATTGAACGAAGCCGAAGAAACTGTGAAGGACATACGAAAGCAATACCATGATGGTATGAATGAGGTTCTTGGGAAGGTCGAGTCAGAAATAAACAACATACTGAGTACCGTAAAGTTCTCCGGAGAAATCAAGTTCAAGTTGAACATGGTTAATCAGGTGTATGGTGTCGAATTCAAGACCAGAATTAAAACAGAGGAATTCGGGGCACTCAGTGCGGGATCAGGCGGAGAGAAGTCTCTTATTGCAATAGGATTGATTCTTGCTCTACAGAGGTTCAACCCAGCGCCAGTTTATGCAATGGATGAAATCGACACATTCCTAGATGCCACAAATACGGAATTAGTGAGTCGTCTTCTTCACGATTCTTCAAGAAGAAGCCAGTTCATTCTATTCACTCCTGCAAAAAGCACTCATCTACTAAGAAATGCGGACAAGAGATTGGGAGTTGTTTCCCCCGGAGGGAAGGAACCTTCGGTTGTGATAGAGAGCCCTAAGTTTGTTGATCAATAGGAGAGGTATGTTATGACAACCTCAAAGAAATTGTTGTCACAGGTTCAGAAGATTGTTGATTCTCTAGAAAAGGGAAAGACCGATCCCCTTGATGTTCATCTTAGTGAGGCATACAGGGACCTCAGAACCATAACCGCAGAAGTTGATTCCAGAATTGACATTGATGAAATGTTGAATGATATTCTAGGCTCAAAGATTACTCGTGTACAAGAACTGGCAAAAATCCTTGCTGCGCCGGAACTCTACGTAAATCGTCTCAAAGAAACCAAGCCGAGAAATCTTGGGAAGATGATTGTGTACAGGCAACCAATGAAGATGACACGATTGAGTCTCGAAAGTTTGGAAAGATCACTAGAGAGGATTTCATTACATATTGATGCAATGGCGCGCGGCGATGAAGTTGAGCAAATCCCAGAAATGTCTGGAGTACCAGATGATTATGCCTTTGCATCTCAAGATTCAATTTTTCTAGCTGATTTGGATTCATTCTCAAAGAAAATACCCAAGAACAAGAGAGTCGCAATTAACAAACTGATTGAAGCAGATGACTTTGAGATATTTCTGAAGAACTTCTTGTACGTAGTCGTATTGATTTCCAGAGGGCGTTTGCAGTATTTCCCTGATAGCAAAGAAGTATTGAAGGAATCTTAGAAAAAAGGTGGGGAATGCGACCGATGGCTCGCCGGCCGCACAACCCCTAAAACCCATTCTTTAATTTGAAAGAAGAGGGGTTTCCGAGTTCTCGTCCTCAACGATTCCAGCAACGGTTTCGTCGTCGAAGGAGGAGGTGCTCAGCATGATACGGAGCTTACCATGTAGGTTCGCTTTCCAGAGATATCCGATGGCAATCAAGGATACGAATAGGAATCCAATTCCCGAAGCGAGAAGAGGAACTACAGTTGACCCAAGGGCTTCAGCCCAAACACCACCCACCGCCATTCCAATTATTTGAAACGATGTGAATGCTGTGCTCAGCAGCGCAAATACTCTTCCCCGCATTTCATCCTTAACAAGCTCCTGCATGATGGTCATAAGTGGAATGTTGAGCATAACATCTACTGAAGCAATTAAGCTCCATGTTAACACTACAGCCATAAAGCTATCTGCAAGAGAGAAGCCAATGACCGAAGCTCCAGCTATGACACCTGCGCCAGCAATGAGAGTAAGGGGACGTTTCATATCAGCCTTTTTGCCTACTAGGAGGGCAGTGACAATTCCAATCCCAGCACCAACTCCCATCATTATACCGATGTCCATTTCGTTAAGGCCAAGACCTCCCTCCACATGGGGGATGATCAGAGCATTAAGGACTCCTGAGGAAACTGCCAAGAGAATGGCAAATACAAAGAGGAAACTGAGAATTGAATTTCCTATTACTACCTTTCCACCTGCAGAGATCTGACGTATCATAGATTCTTTGACATCATCAGTTCTTTGTGGTTTCAGGTCAGTTGTAATTCCGCTTAGGCAGATTGCGGATATCACGAAGGTTATCGCATTGATAGCGAAGGCAAGGAAGTAGTCCGGAGCAAGTAACGCGATTAGCACTCCTCCTACAGGAGGAATGGCTAGCTGAACCACTTGGAATGTCATTTGAGATAGAGAGTTTGCGGCTACTAGTTCCTCGCCTTCGACTAGGTTGGGTAAAGCGGCATTTCTTGCTGGATAGAACCAAGCATCAGCGGATGCATAGAGAAAGGTTAGTATATAGACCCAGTATATTGATGGCATGTTCTGAGGGAGATAGATGGAGAGCGGAATGAGGAGTATTAGAATTGTCCGTGTGACATCTGAAGCCACCATTATCTTCTTTCGATCCCATCTGTCTACATATACGCCAATAGCACCAGAAAAGAGCACAACTGGTGCCACTCTGACTATCGCAAGAATTGCCATTGCAAGAGCAGATTGAGTCAAATAGTAAGCGAAGAATAGTAAGGCAAGTGAGCTTATCGCAGTGCCTACATTTGATACAACCTGTCCGGCCCATACTCGGAGATAATCAGGTCGACGAAGGATTGAAGAAAATCCAGGTTCTTTCGAAGAGCCAGCGTCTTGGTTTTCCAATTCCGCCAAGAAGATTATCTCCTGAGGTAAGCGTAAGCAATCGCCAGGGTTGATACCTTGGGGCGAACAGATGTCTTTCGTGAAGTTCGAGTGGTGTTTACTAGAGCCATTCGAGATTACCTCACAACGGTCCGGTAAGCGTAAGCTAGAGCCTGAGCCTTGACGGCCTGAGTCTTGTTCTTCTGCACGAGTCGAGTTTGGTTATTAGTTGCTAGAGCCATGATGTTTCACAAGTGTATGGACTCGGATTTAGTATATATACCGAAGCCACAAATGAGGGTCACAAAAAGGAGTCACAATATGTTACTACTAGGTTGAGTGGAATCGATACTATTCTAATAATCGGTCCAACTTCCTCTTCTATCGTTTCTTTCTGCTCTAGTGGAACGCGCCAAGAAGAGTGGCTCAGGGTACCAATTGCCTAAGTTTAATTGGAATCGGTGGTTTTTGAAATCGATGAACGAGTACTCCATTCTCATGAAACTGCTAACCAGATCGGGAGATCCAATAGGAGCAGGAGTAGATGACATGCTCGATGCACTCGGTTTTCCTGAGGACAATGGACGGCATGTTCTGTTTCAGAGATTAGGAGAGCTTCATCGTAAGATAGAACCAGTTGGTCTTGCTATCAGACACAATCCTGTCAGCCACGTTTTCTATATAGATACGGACCCAAGCGGAGACATCTTACTTGAGGACACACCACTTCCCGATCGTCTCTCAGCTACTCTTCTTGTCGTGATCACTCTAGCCTACCAAGAAGGCGGCTGGGTTAGCATTGACCGGATTCGTCAGTTCAGACGAAAAGCACGTCGTAGTGTCATCACTGATCTCAGGGAGCTTGCCGAAATGGGATATGTCGAAGCGGATACCCGTGCAGGAAAGGCAAGGCCTGGAACGAGGGTAGCCTTTGAGGTTGATTACGAGGCTTTCTTCAGGAAACTTGCCCAATCAAAACCAGACTAAACCTCTGTCACTTCGTTAGTTTTATCAAGGATGAAATTCGCATTCACTTGGTCGTAATCATGTCACATAGACGCGCATTGAAATTCACAAAGACTGCCTGTCCAATCTGTGGTAGTCGAGAAGTTGCCCGTGACGACCATAAAGGAGACATGCTCTGCACAAACTGCGGACACATCATTGTCAGAGAAGAAACGAAGTCTGTTGGCAAGTTCGAAATTGCACAAGCGCTCAAGCGCGAGGGCAAGATGGACTTTGAGAAGCTTAAGCAGGCTACTCAGGCCTCTGATGCCTCACTCTATAATGTTGTACAGAATATGGAGAACATGGGACTTCTTCAGAACCTCATGGGTCAATACTCGCTGACCAAGAAAGGTCAACGCTGGTATCGCCAGCGACTAGGACAGGAATGGGGCTATTAGGAGACCTTTTGGTCACAGCCTCATCTTCTTAGTGGACGCCATTTTCAATTTTCAATCGACGCAAGCTGCGACCTGTTAACCGAATTTTCAACAGTGATGTTGTAATCCATTGCCGAATTAATCATCGGTGTTATTGCAATTATGCCCGTCTAATTGATTAGAAAGTTAACGATTGTATCTTTTATGCATCAAACCTAAGGGTTATAATACATTCACTGAGCTTATATCATAGTCAAAGGGACCGTTTCGGAAAAAAACTCTTGCTGGATCGATATCCCGCTCGAGTATAAATCTCCCCCTCCTAACCACGCGAATACCTACAACTCTTTCTTCGAGACGGGCCCTACCTTTTCGTTTTCTGTTAGAACTGAAAAACTTAGGTAGAATTTGAAGTACTGGTTGCCCAGCGTGTATAGAATAACATAATCATTGGCGGTATAAGCAATGGTATGGACTGCAAAAGCTGATACGCAATTGAGGCTTGCCCATTCCATAGCGACATAATGAAAGCGATATAGGATCCAAGTAAGATATCTCCAACTACAAATAGTAACCAGCTTGTTAATCTGAGATTGGTGTAGGGTTCATTCTGTTTAGGACGGATAATGATGAAAAGGAGAATCACTAGAAAGTACCCTGTAATTGGTCCTGTTAGGTAAGGAGGGGTATCCAAATAAGATTGCATCACTTCAGACATAAGTTATGGGTAGTCAAATATCCTCTTGTGAAGCATGCAACACAACGCGTTCTTCTGAAACGGGTCCCAACTTTTACATCTTCTTTTTACTAATTAGCAACTTCACTCCAGTAGAACTCATTGATCTTTCCAAAATCTAGTATGTTAATTTTCTCTTTGAACTCAGATGGAAGACGTTTCCAAATATCTCTTGAATTAACGCCAGTCTTAATCGTTATAGTTTGAACAGTGATATCAGGAAAGAAGTGGTTGAAGGACGAAATGAGTCTAGGGAACAATTCTGCCACCACTGTTGCGTTAAATCTGGCTGAAATATAATCAATGTAAAGGCCAGTTGGAATGATGAGAAACATGCCCAGCATTCCTACAAGGAAAGAAAATACGAATGTATATCCCAGTATATCTATCAATTCAAACAGACCCAAGAAATAGAAGATAAATGCCAAACCCCACTGAATTGCATATGCTCCCAAACCTCCGTAGAATAGATACCCAAAGGTCTTCATAACAAATAATGACCTCGTAATTCTCTTAATCATTGGACCATGAGGAATTATGTAGCCACCTATATAGGACTCATTGGAATCATCTTGAGCCTCTTGAATCCTTATCTGGACAGCTTCATTCATGTAGGTACTACTATCATTATTGGACATTCTCAACCCAAGAGAAACCAGAGCTCTTGATGCGGTTTCGACGTCATTGGAATTTTCTAAAATGAAGAAGTGTCTTTTATCGGTCTTTGTCGGATTCATTACCCATAGCGAAACCATCTCTAAACCACTAAAAGCGAGAGGGTTCTTTGATGCTATATATGTCTCCCCTAATAACGCGAATACCTACAACTCTTTCTTCGAGACGGTGCCCAACTTATTCTACAATTCTGCCAGATTTCGAATCCCCTCCAGAAGAATCCAATGACATTCAATAGGAAAAAAGGAGAGGGAGGGGAATATAGAATCCCCAGCCATTCTTAGTCTAGATATGCGCTCTCACCCAATTGGCCTTCGTCAAGTGAGCTTTCCTCTACATCAGTCACGCGGACAGGTGTAATGAAATTGATGATAAAGAGCATGACGTATGTGAAGACAAACGCCCAGATTGCAGCAATGGATACGGCAACAAGTTGAACGGTGAAGAATTGGACGCCTCCAAAGATGAGTCCATTGGCACCTGCAGGATTGAGTGCAACTGTAGCGAATATCCCAAGGCTGATTGTTCCCAGGATTCCACCAATACCATGAACGCCCCATACATCTAGGGCATCATCCCATTGTTGTCTATTCTTGAATGTGATAGCTGCATAACAGATAATTCCAGCAAGGATCCCTATTATCATAGCGGACATGGGACTGACATAACCAGCTGCTGGAGTGATAGTTGCCAAACCTGCAACAGCTCCAGTCAAGAATCCGACAAATTTCGGTTTCTTCTCAAAAATCCAAGCTAAGATGAGCCAGGTGAATCCAGCAAATGATGCAGCTAAATCTGTATTTAGGAAGGCAAGTACAGTTACGCTGTTAACAGCTAGCTCGCTGCCTGCATTGAATCCATACCAACCAAACCAAAGGAGTCCAGTTCCTAGTGCAACCAATGGAATGCTATGTGGACCTGCGTCAGCAATTCGACGTCGACCAACAAAGAAGACTGCTGCAAGAGCGGCCATTCCTGCGATGGTATGTACGGCAATCCCACCTGCAAAATCAAGTACTCCAATTTGTGCAAGAAATCCACCTCCCCAAACCATGTGGACAAATGGGAAGTAAACCAAAAACATCCAAGCCACCAAGAAGATCAAGTAAGCTTTGAAATCTACTCGATTTGTAAAAGCACCTGTAATGAGGGCAGGAGTAATGATTGCAAACATCATTTGGTAGACTATGAAGACAAATTCGGGTATTGTTCCGTTTCCTGTAAAAATATCGGACGGACTAACACCATTAAGAAAGGCTTTGTCAAGATTCCCAATTATTCCAAATGTGTCACCACTGAAACAGAGAGAATACCCGACAGCAAACCATAGAATAGTCACAAGTGCGAGAGAAACAAAGCTTTGAAACATAATCGTAAGCACATTCTTACGGCCAACTAGACCTCCGTAGAAAAACGCAAGGCCAGGTGTCATTAACATAACCAAGCTTGTTGCAATTAGCATGAAAGCGGTATTTCCCGTATCAAACTGTAAAAGTTGTAATCCCAATTCAATGACATTTGACGTGATATTCACCTCAACTGGTTGACAGCCAAAGTTGGCCACTAATATATGCGATGAAAAAAGAAACACTCGATTATTCAAATCAAAATCTATGCTATATCTTGTAGATTTCTATCAATAAGACCCTTGAACTCATCAATGCATACTTTTGAAAATACTATCACTTAATGTATCTATGGCAAACTTGATGTGGTATGGCATACAGGGAGAACTACTGTAGATATTGTGGAAAATATTTTAGTAATAACGTCGATAAGTGCCCAATCTGCGGAGGAAAATACCAAAGGGAATCAAAGCATCAGGAGTGCTATGCTTGGGCTGTGGGCCAGATGTTGGTTGTTGTGACCTCATTCCTTTGGTATTCGTTGTGATGATAGCCCTCAATCTCCTATATCTACTGTGAAGTGGATGGACGATTCTGTGTTGCCAAAAACTCTGACCAAACCTGTGTTTTATATAATCAAATGTGTATTAAGCAGCTAGTAGATTGTATTTGAAAATGAATGGGAATCGCTTAACCCCTTCAATCGACAAGATTGAACCCCCGACGAAGTATTCGCTGCGATGTTCGGATTCTCTTTTAGTTCTCAATGCACTTTGACGTGATAATATGTCAGATGATTTGGTTAGCAAATATTACGAGTACCTGATTAGTTCAGCTGAAGAAAATGGAGAACAAATCGGGAAGCCACTCTTCCTCTTAGCTTCTCTTGAGTATATTGTAAGGAACAATCTCCACGGCACAACTCTCAACGAGCTAATGTACAGACAACACACACGTAGAATCAAAGAGCTTTTCCTAAGAGCGGCAAGAAATAGAATAGAAACACCAGAAAGGACATGGAGAACAATTACCAATCCTCGAAATCCAGAGATGCAGAGTATGACGTTGCGATATGCCATGGACCATGGAGATGTGAGCAAGGCATTTGCTGAACTCAAGCCATCCGCGGCGAAGCACCTATTGGATTCATTTGCTGAAAGATTAGATATGAAGAATACTCCAGATGCATCAGCGTGAATTATGCCAGTAAGAATATCAGTCGTTTTGTAATCTGGTTCTTTCCCGAGGTGAATCGAAATCACAATTAAAGAACCTCTTCTCTTTGAGAAGTATCCCGAATTGAAAACCAGTGTTTCATGGATGCCTCTTGGAACGTTACCAACACCCGTACAAGAACTATCTGATCTTTCCTCCAAATTGCATCAAGATAATCTCTGGATCAAGAGAGATGACTTAACCGGTGTAATGTATGGTGGTAACAAAGTTAGGAAGCTAGAGTTCATTATCGCTGACGCTTT
>CAYMLT010000107.1:0-9860 GCA_964391265.1 uncultured archaeon | reverse complement strand
GCTTCGCCACGTAGATAATCCTTCAGGAATTTCGGGATACTGCGTGTAAAGCTCCCTAATGTCTTCCATAAGATGAGCCACTTTTTGGACTCTCCTAAGCAGGGGTATGTTACCAAATCCTGAAACCAATCTCTTGAATTTGTCACCAGTCCCAATAGTCATCTTGCCAGTCATGCTTGTATCAAGTAGGTGACTGGCCTTGATGATCTGCTTCCTGAATGCAAAATCAATGTCATCATTTGTGATATTGAGAAGGAACCATCGGAATACATCAAGAGAAGCTTGCTTGCCGCCATACATTTCCATATACTTGGGGTTATATCCCCAAAGAGAATATATAGATGTGTCATTTTTCTCAAGTGCTTCAACTGCCGTCGAACCTGCAATGGCGCCACCCAGTAACGAAGAACCAATGCCTCCGCCATGTATTGGATTGACTTGGCAGGCAGCATCTCCAACAAGCATGAAATTATCATCAACCATTGTATCTATGGGACGACGAATCGGTGCAACACCTCCGCTACTATCGAGAACCTTGATGTTTGTTTTATAGAAATCCCATCCGGGTTCTACGAATTGCTTCATGATATCTTGGGGCTTACGATGACCTTCAATGGTCATGACTCCAGCTCCCACGTTTACCCTGTTCTTTCCTTGTGGGAAAATCCAAGTATATCCTCCAAGGGTTTCTGTTTGATTCCAGAAGATTTCAAGAATATCTGGTGTTTCAAAATCATATTCAGGGGTTTCGTAGATATCTCTCCAAGCGACCATTTGATCTTCTTTGTTAATGACACGTTCAATTGGAGTAGTGTCTGGTAGCTGTCTTCTTAGCATGCCAGTTGCACCTGTGGCATCAACAACTATTCTCGAAGTGACACTTTTATCATTTCCAGATTCATCCAATATCTGGATGCCGGAAACCTTACCATCAACAAGCAGAAGGCGTTTCACTCTGGTCCCTGCAAGAACCTCTGCACCTTCTTTTTCAGCTAATCCAAGAAACCACTGACCCATCTTAAGTCTATTAAAGGACATCCCTGTTGTTGTCGGGCCTTGCATTCTCAGTCTGTGCTCTTTATCTGGCGCAATGAGGTCGATTCCATTGACCTCATGTTCAATGATGTCACTCGGAACTTCTGGAAGCCCAACAAGCTCTCTGAGTTCCTCTATATGATGATTGCCAATAGCATCCCCACAGGTTTTGTCACCAATCTTTTCCTTTTCTTTTCTATCTATGAGAAGAACTGATTTTCCATTTTTTGCTAATGTGTACGCCGTAGTGGCACCGCCAGTACCGGCACCCGCAACAATTACGTCATAATCGACCATCTAAATCGTCCTCGCGATATTCCATGCCTGTTCGAGAAAGCCCTCGAATTGGAGTGAAATCAAAGCATTATCTGCCCACCCACATACAGAGAAATCCGGCATAGCAATCAATGCTTCTGATCCATCCATAATCAAGTTGATTGCTAGTATTTCTTCCTTAATTCTCTGTTGGAGTCTAAGATTCTTCAACTCATTAGGTGTAGCGAGAATAGCCCGAATCGAGATTTTTCGTTTACTTGCATCAATAAGGGCTCTGGTAATATCTTCACCTAATAATGTGATGCTTTGACAACTTATCAGAAGTCGTTTCTGGGCATGACCAATCATGCTAAGCATTTTAGCCTTGACATCATTTGACCCTCGAATTGTATAGATTAATGCAGGCATGGCTCCTTGAGAGCTTCTTTCCTCCTGCAATTGCGTAAGATCTTCTACTAGTTGCTCCAACTTTGTATTCATTGAGTCCTTGAGGTGTTTTAAAGGTGCAAATTGATACACCTTTGGTCTTCCTTCATGGCTCACGACGAATCCTCTAGCAATGAGACCGTCAAGTACTGCATACAGATTGGCATGATGAATACCAGTCTGGGTATGCAGGTCTGAAACAGTCGCTGAAGCCATTTGATTCAATGCAATGATGACAGATGCTTCATGTGCACCAAATCCAAGATCACGAAGAACTGTCATAGCTCTATTCGTAATCAAATCAAGCTTCTTTTCACTAGAAAGGCTCATCTCTATCGAATAAATTATGTGCAATTACTACTTAAAACTCTTCTGTTATTACTCCGACCAAAACAACCATCCATCGGGACCTTTCTCACCAATTAGCATCCCTCTCTTCATTCTTCTTCGTAGGTTGGATGTTATCATAGAATTTCTGCCTTCTGCTCTGGAATCTTCTGCAACCATTTTCTTAATCACATCATCAATGGTCCTCTTATTTGGTAATCTGAAGAATCCGCTTCTTATCAGCTTGTCAGTTGCCTGTGCTGGCGACCATTGTTTTGGTCGTTCTGATGCCATCATCTTTGCTTCAGCAAGAGCTTGATCAATCCGCTCTTTCATAGAATTATACGAAGCTCCGAGAATCTCGATATCATTTAACTCAGCGACTCCGAGTCCACGATTTGCGAAAGATTGTATCGTTGCTAATCTTTCAGGTTTCATCCCCACAAGCATATACCCCACTGTTTCAACTGCGACTGCATCAGTGCCTACAACCAGTAGATTTGTTTTTACTCGAACAGCAGAATTAGGATCATAGTGAAGGTAAGTTCCATCTAGGACAGCAAGATCGATGCCACCAATGGCCTCTGTTACATCGGGCAACATTGTATTGAAAATCTCATTCTTGTGGAATTTTGCTTTTCTTGCTGTGGGTAGAAGTCCAAAGATATTCTTGAGGATACTACCTTTACTCATTGTACGAAGAACATGTGTTGACACCAATACATTAGGTTTGAAGAGCTTGAGGGGTAGTTCGATAGAGAGGTCCATAATCTCCGTGTTGATTCTTACCGGTTGCGTGTTATCATCATCTGAAATATTGTAAGGAATCACTCTATCTGAGAATAGCTTCTTCCATATCATGAGCCTTTCTGACCCTGTTCCTTTGTAACTATCTGATTCAGTGAGATAGATTTTGTTTGCTTTATTAAACGCCTCAACTATTTGACTTGTTACACCAACGGTAGTATGATGATTAGAGCCTGCTGAATACACGCCTACCTTCAGAATAATATCCCGCTTTGATGTGTTTAGCTTCGCAATTCCTCCAATTAACTTCAAAGCCTCTGCAAGTGAATTATTCCCATGTTCCTTGGTATCTATGAGAGCAACCTTTGATTTCATTCGTATCACCATTGAGATGTAACTCAATTTACCTCAAATTCATTGCAATATGTCCCTCTCTCAAAAAAACCGAGAAGAAGAAAGAAGCATGCATCTTACTTGTGATATGCAAAACCTGTGAGAATTTCCTTTACGATATCTCTTGCTGCAATTGATGTAGTGTTAGAATTATCCAGAAGAGGGTTCAGCTCAACAACATCAGCATATCGAACCTTTCCAGTTTCAAATACGACTCGAATTAGATTAGCAAGTTCTGGTACAGTGAGGCCACCTGATTCTGGATGGCTTACACCAGGAACAATTCTGGGTTGCAAAACATCTAGGTCAACTGAGATATAGAAATAGTCAACATTTTCTGAGATTCTCTTGATTTGTGTTTCAAATTCCTCTTCGTTGGGTACGCATACTGAGGTACCAAGAGCATCTCTCTGTTCTGGTATTGTAGATCTGAAATCGTAACCTACTATATTCTCAAGTTGTACAACATTGTCTTCAACAATACGCTTGAGAGTAGATGCATGAGATAATGTCAGCCCACCCATATCCTCATAGAAATCAGCATGAGAGTCAAAATATGCCAACCCATAATTTCCTGGACGTCCCTTTTTGAGACCTCTCAGTAGCGGATATGTGATGAAATGATCTCCACCAAGAAATAGCAGATTGCTGGAATACATAGCTAATTTGGCAGCTACTTCGTTCATATGGACAGCTACAGATTCTGGAGGTTGTACACCAACCTCAAGGTCTCCAATATCCTCAAGAGTTAGTAATTTTGAAAGTGAATCACTACGAGAAGTGCCAGCTTCAGTTATAGTCAGAGGATAGCTATGGGACCGCTCCGAGTCCATTGATTGTCTAATGGCATCAGGTCCGAACCTTGCCCCAGGTGTATGACTGGAAGTAATATCATAGGGAATTCCAAGGACACCCACATCAGGGTCTTCGGTGTCAGGGGATGGAATCCCAAAAAAACCTCTGGGTAGTCTTAGATATCCATTAAGGTCATCGCGAAGTGGCATCGTTATTCAATCGTGATGAACACTACGTTAAGATAAACTAGACGATACAATAAGAAAGAGTAGGATCGACTCTCGCGGTTAAACGAGAGCCGATGTTTTTTACTATACTTGATAACTACTGCTTGCGCCTTTTCTTAGACCCATGATGGCATAAATGCCAACAAGACCAACGAAACCTAGCGCTATTACAGTGTATGGCATTCCATCCAGAATCGCACTTGTTAACAAGCCAGCCACATCAGTAGCTACAGTGAATCCTTGGCGCAGAGAGTCTTTGAAGAACGAATCACCATTGTACTCATACGTCAACTCCGCTGGAGCAAACAAATATCCCCCTTCATTGGCGAACGTCACCGTATAGGTGATGGTCACACTGTCTCCACCTGCAAGAGTTGTATAGGTGTTGGATGTATCTCCAACTACAGTGACATGTGAATAGGTTGACGCAAACGCCGTATCAGTGAGAGATAGATTGCTGATTGCTTCAGTACCTCCATTTGTAACAGTCACAGTAACAGTCGTTGATCCACCTGGACCAATTGTTCCAGAAGCGGGCGAGAATATTCGGTCGATGGTAATCATTGGCGGAAACTCTCCAGCCTCGAAGTTGATGATATAATCACTCTGAGTGCCAAGTGCTGTTGCATTCCAAAACACCGTATTCCCCTCGCTAGCGTTGAAGTATGATTGGCCAGGTACGTCTGGTGAGATTGATGATACATTCACACTATCAGGCAGCATCGCCACGATTAGTGAGTTTGCACTTGGCAGTGGAGAGATTGTCCCTGTCACACCTAATAGATCCTCAACATGAAGAGACGTTGAAGATGTGTCAAGGTACTGTCCACCAACATACCCCGCAGCGGCTATTGCAATAGGTCCTGTAATATTATCGAAGGGAGTTTGAGCGAGTTGATAGACTGCTGAAGGCAGGAAATCTCCTCCACTGGAATCTCCAGAAATTGAGTCTATCAATTCAACGACTTCACCCATATCAGGTATTGCAATAAGTCCAGCTGCAGATGCATCTGCGTTTGTGAACTTGGTTCTGGCAATTGCTCCTAAGAAACCATCACCATTCATGACATCAAGCATTGCATCGACTGCAAAGCCAAACTCATGACTTTCTTGTTGTATGTAAATGTCAATTGAATCAAAGGGCAATGTGATATCCGCGTCTTCTGGGAAGAAATTCTGATCTATCCGAAGATTCAGTAGATTGACAAATCCAAAACCAAATTCAGTAGTCAGATGTGACATAATTTGGTTCTCTCTACTTAATGAAGTTGCCTCATCAACATTCACGAAGACATTGATCAGTAGGTTGAATTCTGTACCAAGCATATCGAGGATTGAATTGACATCGAATCCTCCGCCATCCTGTGCTAGTGCAAATGCACCTCCAGATCCACTGTCACCGCCTAAACCACCTGAAGCTAGCAGATCTAGGACAAGGTTCAGGAACTCGCCGTGAGTCGAAATTAAAGCCATTGCAATACAGCCGTCATACATCGGATTCTCAAGGCCCAATGCAGCTGATGGAATACCAAGTTGTCCATAGATTACACCAGGAACTCCTTGATCATCTAGGTTCGCAAAAATTACTTCAGCTCCATCCGTCAATAAGCTGTCAAGCAACGAGTTGATGTCGAGTCCGTCCTGTGCCATCACATAGTTCGGGCTCGCCATAGCAGATACAGGTGCTGCTACAATAAACCCAACCATGAATAAAACCAGTGCGTGCTTAATTGTAAATTTCATTTTTTATAATCTCTCCTTTGGGCGAACAGCTCCTCCAATGATAGCGGCAACAATGACAACTATCAAAGGTGTCAGAAACCATATAATGAGTGGTGTTAGGAGCGCCATAATATCGAGCCCTCCTCCTCCCCCGCCAATTCCTCCAATAAGTGGAAGAAGTTCACCAATGGCTGATTGCACAAGTGGAATCCCTAGTACATCAACCACTGAACTACCTGGAGGAATAGGTGGAATTGAGCCCAAGTTTAAACCAGACATGAATAATTGGTATACACAGAACACAAGAAGAAGAAGACTGGAGAGCCACGTGAATAGCCCAACAACAAAACCACCCTTCTTTGTTCCAGCTAGCACTCCTCCGATAAACCCAGCAATGCCCCAAATTGCGACCATGATCCAATTTGTAAATACATCTACAAGCATTATATTGACGAGAACCAAAGTTGGCCTTATCCAATTTCCGAGTTCAGGAGCGAGCCAGAGAACTAATGTATTGTACCCGGCTGGCAGTAGGAACCAACCTGCTGCTAGAACAATAACTAGCGCAAGAAGCCATCCGAAGTATTTTGATCCGAAAGCCATAATCCTAAGTATCTCCTAAGAAAGGAATCTTTGATATCTAAATATCGTATACTATTAACTGTTCGCAGGATTTACACTTTTCTAAAAATCGTCTTGGTTAGGAAGACAAAAATACGCCATTAACTTGAAAAGCGTTCAATAACCTGTATCTGCAATCAATACCATGTTCGAGCAGGAAGGGGTATGTGTGTGCTCATGCACATAAATGTTGATAGTCGGATGAACATTATGAATGATGAAGATAGACTGCAATCGGTATATGAGCTTGTGCAATTGATGTCGTCCTTGAATGATACGAGAAGATCGATATTAACTGCTCTTGCACACATATACCCACGAAGTGTATCAGGCGTACAGCTTAGTCGGTTGATTGGCTACAGCGGGAAATCGCGAAGTCTCTACCGAGGTGTACTCGCCCATTTGAACGAAAACAAGATGATAATGATTGATCAATTGACTCCGAAACTTTACGCAATTAGAATAAATAATGAGCATCCTCTACTGAAGATACTTGTAGAAATGTGTCGTAAATATGGAGCGAAGTCAAAGCGTATATATGAGAAATCACTGGAGGAGGAATCAATTGGATAGACTGTTGATCCGTGCAAGGGGTTTGTATGCAGACAGGCAAAGGATTGCATTAGCTACCCTTTCAATTGTCTTCACAGTGACGTTCTACGTGTTTTATAGCTCAGGTATATACATTATTACTGAAGGAACATTCGTAGCAGCCCCATATGGATCGGTCCAAGGATTTGAAATAGTCTACTCATTCAACACAATTGGATTTCTCCTTGCATTTTCAATATTGGTATTCGCATATGCATTCTGGTCTTGGGCATTTCTACCTACACCTGCTATATCATACACCATGGGAGTTTTAAGAGGGATTTTTGGCCCTAAAACAAGAATTACCCATTCATTCGGAAAACGATTCAAGGTGTTCTTGAGTGATGAATTGTGGGTTAAAATCACATGCAGAATTAAGGGACAAGGAAATGAAGAATGGTTCATTTATCGATTAGAGTCTTCAAGGATTAATAATCCAAATCTGGAAAATGTCGCTTTGCGGCATGGAATGTCTGTTTCCGAAAACAAGCTCGTTACTTGGGTAAGTAATGAAGAATTACACAGTCGTTCGTTGCTAATGTCCAAAGCAATTGCATCTAGTGCCCTATAATCCGATTTTGCGAGAATAATAGACATCCAGAGAATGTATTTCAATAGTATGTTTGTTGTACTCGGGATGCTCAAATGTCGATGCGCATAAAGAGAACCGTAGAAATTGCCATGTCCAATTACGAACGAATATCTGGCGCATGCGCATTTAACTCTGAACGAAAGATTGGATATTCAACTGAGAATATGCAACTTACTCCTGAAGAAGTAGACCTCATTTTACGAGCTTGGAACGGAGAATTTACTAGTTTCACTATAAAGCATATGCCACTAATAGTTGCCCTGAAAGACGAGAGAGGCCTTGTGACTATCAATTCCGATGGAGCAGCCAGTTTAATTATGGGTACTGGTAAAGGCGTTTGGTTCCTGAGTGTTTTCGTCCCAATGGATGCGGATAAATTTGGGATTATGAATGAATGTGTGCAATCCGCGAAAAACCTTGAATCATCCGTATCTATTTTTGATATCTAATTCTTTTGGAGAATAGGCTGCTGCTCAGAGATATTTCTGGCAAGAATTGCCATCATTGCTCCAATCCATCCAAAGGATTGTGCAAGCTGTGTTATGAGTGGCATCGCCAAGAGACCTGCCAGCAAAAGTTGCACTAGACTCATAATGAGACCAAGGGCGCCCATTCCCATGGCAACCATAACAATAATTCTGCCCGCTTCTACATGAGAGGTTGTTAAAATGACACCTCCAAGAATGACGATACATCCTCCTATTGCAGTGAGCATCGCAAGGATGCCAATAACAATCTCTAGAGAAAGAGTGAATGTTTCACCGTGAAAAGCACTAACACCTTCTTGAAGCTGTGGAAGATAGCCCAAAGCTCCACTTGCTCCTGAAAGAATCATAAGCAAGCCTCCAATGATACACATCCAAAGAGATGTATAATTGTGAACCGCTTTCAAGGTAAACAGATTTTTCGTAATCTGTCTTTTAAGCATACCTCGCTTTTCGTCACTTGACGATTTATTGGCATCTCTATCGTTTTACCGATGACTTTGAAGTCAAATGAAATCATGAATGCTTTTCTGTTTCATATGGTTGCCCAACTGCTTTTGGTGGAACAGATCTCCGAATTCCAGCCAATGCGACAATGACAAGGAGGTATGGAAGCATCTGTATGAATGACAGATACGCTTCAACTGCTTGAGACCCTAAGCCTATTTGAAGTGCATATTCTAGACCTCCCAAGAATCCAAAGAAGAGACCTGCCAAAAGACAACCAATGGGAGTCCAATTGCCAAAGATCATAGCAGCAAGGCCAATGAATCCACGTCCATTCGTCATATTCTTTGCAAATGCATTCTCGTATCCAACAGAAAGATAGGCACCTCCGAGTCCTGCAAGAACACCACTCAGCAGCACTCCAATGATTCGATAAATCTCGACGTTAACACCAGCCGTATCAAGAGAACTCGGATCTTCACCCGCCGCCCTCAGACGAAGACCAAACGGCGTCTTGTACATAACATACCAGCAGACAATCACAATTATGAACATCAGATAGATAATAGGAGATAGTGAACTGAAAGCGGTACCTAGAACCGGAACGCCCTGTAATCCCTCTATTACTACGTTATCGATTCCTGCAACTTCATCAGAACGACCTCTTATACCCCAGACTACCTGTAGTCCAAGTGTTGAAATCCCAAAACCAAGAAGAATTAGCCCTGTCCCACTGACAATATGATTGCCCTTAAATTTGACACAGATAATCGCATGTATAAGTGATAGAAGTCCTCCTGCTCCAGCGCCAATCAAGAGTCCCAGCCATGGATTGCCGGTAAAGGCTGTGACCACCACGGCAGTGAACGCGCCAACTAGCATCATACCTTCAAGGCCTATGTTAACAATTCCTCCTTTCTCTGAGAACATTCCTCCAAGTGCCGCTAAGATGATGGGAGTCCCCATCTGCAGCGTTGTCTTCAGCAAATAACCTATCATCAATAGAGTTGGATCTGCTTGCATTTAGTATGCACCTCCATCAGAGTGTATAGCACCTCGTGCAGCCAATATCGAAACTAAAGCGAAGACTGCCTGAACTGCTCCAAGAAAGACTCCAAATAGAATCATACCCGGATTCGCTAGCATAAAACCCAACACCCCCAAAGCAAACCATAG
>CAYMLT010000106.1:0-9866 GCA_964391265.1 uncultured archaeon | reverse complement strand
TATTACCTCCATATTTTTTCCAAAGCACCAGTGACTGCCTCTTCTGTAGATTTGGTAACTGCTCTGCGATCGCGTTTATTCAGGTCAATATCTAGAGCAAGTATTGCAGCATCATTCCTCAATGAATTCTCCGAGATTTTTCCGGCACCAATCATATAAGCAAAAGCCTTTGCAGCACCTGATTGTACGGGACCATAGAAGAAGGATGCTTGTCGCATCGATGTGATTTGTCTCAGCGGCAACATGATACTGCTCGGACGTACGGAAAGATTCGGCTCGAGAATAATAGTAAGAGCTTCATGACCGACTTTTGGTGTTGTAAGCATGCCCACAAAAGCACGCCCTATGGCACCACTCTTTGGACCTACTGCAATACTCACAGCGACCGTATTATTGAACGATGATTCGATCTTCACGTCTGGAGTGATGTTATACCCCTGTTCTTGAAGTATCTTCTCAATATCGATATTGGTGGCGATTTTGGCTGAATTGAAAGAATCGACCAGTCCAAGTTTCTCAAGTTCGATTCGAATTTCATCCTTGAGTTCAACTGTCAGGGTACCACCAGTATCAAGGGGCATTCGGGATTTTCCAGCCTTTACACCCATCATTTTGAAAGCTGCTTTGACAGGCGGTGCTCCACCATTTCGTGTGACAATTCGTGAAAATGTTTGGACGCTGTGCTGTAGGTTTGCGGCGCCATCGATATCGCCTTTCTTGACCTTCTCCATAATTTCAAGCCAGATGTGGGGAATGATATTCGCAGATGCAAGTATTGCGGCTTGGGCACCTGCTGCAATCGCTGATAGGAAGCATTCATCGTGCCCAATTAGCACAGGTATCTTCCCTTTGAGTTTCTGAATCAACTCCACTGTATGACCAATCACACCACTGCTATCTTTTATTCCAACAACGTTGTCAAGGTCAGCAAGGTCTTCCACCAAGGATGCCTGTAGAACACCTAGTGTACATTGTGGGATGTTGTAGAGAATAATAGGTAAGTCTGATTGCCTTGCCACAGTTTCATAATGCTCGTAGTAGCCCTTATCACCGGGACGCAAGTAAAAAGGGGAAATGACCAATGCTGCTTGACATCCAATATCGGCAGCATACTTTGTTAATTCTACTGTGGCGCGGGTACTGTTTTGACCAGTTCCAGCAACAACGGGAACACGTCCATCCGCATATTCAACAGCAAGACGAAGAAGTTTCTTCCTCTCCTCTGTTCGCATGTAGATAAACTCACCTGTAGTTCCAGCTGGAACCAAACCTGTTGCACCTTTCTTAATTGTATAATCGATAATGGTTTTTAGGCTATCTTCTATCAGGTCGCCATCTCTGGTGAAGGGAGTGACCAAAGCAGGCATTACACCTTTAGGAACAAATCGTTTTGTCATAAGAATCCGCCACCAAGCTGGTTCACGAAAACACATCCAGATAAAGGCTACGACGGGGATAATCCAGATGCATATATTGACTTGATGACATAATGAGTTCGAATTAAGCTTGAAGTGTGTCATCTTGAGAGAATATATCGTTGCTCTTAGTACGTGCCTTGAGAGAGAAGCTGATAGCATTGCAAAGACTTTAGTCGAATCACGGAAATGTGCATGCGTGAATATCATTCGAGGAATAACTAGTGTATATTACTGGAAGGGACGAATTGAGTCGGAAACAGAATGCATACTCCTCATGAAATCAGTAGCGGGAAAAGAGCAGGAACTTTTTGATGAGCTTCGGATGCTCCATTCCTATGAACTTCCTGAATTCATTATCCTACCAATCAAATGGGGATCAAAGGACTACCTTGAATGGATTGCTATGAGCACCACTACTGGTGCTTAAGCGATACCTGCGCGTCGTGCAGCATATTCCAACGACTCATTGAAGTATTTTCCAATGACTAAAGCAATCGCAGGGCCCACAATATAATTGATTTCACCAGGCATCATGGCGTTCAGATTTGTCTTACTAGTGATTTTTCCGCGACGCTTTAAGTTGCTTATTTCTCTCTGGACAATTGACCGTGCCATATTCCAAGCCATTGGTTCAGCTTTAGCGCCTATTAGGCCTTCTTTGATATCAGTGAAAGAACGCATCACAAACCAAGCCAAACTGTCAATATCGTTGGCCTCGTTAATGTGGCCTTTGCCATGGTCCTTACATTTCTTCTCTGGTGCAAGCTCACCACAGACTGCACAAATCAATTTTCCACGATTTTGCTTGAGAAAGAATGCCAAGAGATTTGCGCATTTTGCATCATCATTTGCGGACCATTCCAAACCTCTCGCACCTACGCGGCCAATTGCTCTGAAGACAGTATGGGCCTTTGTATACACGAAGTTCAGTACATCAAGACTACCAAGTTTTTCATCTTTCGTCTTTTGTTCGGCTTTCTTAGATTCAGCCGCTATCTCAATACGGATATCCCGCTGATTTCTTTGTCGAACAAGGTACCTTTGCAAGAGATCAAATGCAATTGCATAATTGTCAAAGGTTAGTGCACTCACGTTCAGCGACGCCTCCTTTACACCTAGGAAAACAGGAGATGCAGATTTCTCCAATGCGGATTTCGCGGTGTCCAAATCCTTGTTAGTTAGTCGTGCGTGAAACCATGCACATACTGTGGCAGCATCCAACTCGGGGTGTATCAATTTCATCTCATAGAGACGCATGGAGAATAAATCGATTAGAATTTCCTCCCTAAGGAATTGAAGCTGTGCTTCTGAGTCTTCATAGATGCTCTTTAGCAATGTTTTGGCTCTCTGAATATCCTTCTTTGAACGAATGTATGTTTCTATTACTCTTGCCAGATTCTTCAATACGCCAATAGTAAAGTACCATACCAGGTCCAATCTCAATGATTCCATGGATTTCCCATGTTCCAGTTGGCCTATTATCTCTGAAGAAGTAGAAATTTCTGATCCAGTGAGAGCTCCACTCTTGAATTCCTCCCGTAGCTTCATTAGCCGTTCCATCTCTTCTGGGCTAGGCACTCGAAGTTTCTTTTGCTTCAATTCATCCAACACTTGTTCCTCAAGAGCTAGCAATTTTGACCTGTCCTTAAGTAGAAAATCAATCGATATCTTTTCCAATTCCATACCGCGTAGACCCTTTGCTCGAAGCATCCCCTTGATTGGCTTCTCAAGTGTTTGCTCAATCTTTTCCAGAAACCTGAGAGATCTTGTCATTTCTTCAAGCTGTTCTTTGGTATAAGATGGTCCTTCACTTAGATCCTCTGAAGGACTAGTTGCGGATTCAAAACTACCCTTCAATCCGGATAGAATTGCAGCAGGATCAGTTATTCCATCTTGACGAAGAATGGATATGACTTCACTAGCAGGAAGTCCGATGAAGTGTCCAAGAACCTCAAAAACCAATTGCGCATTATCGTGGGGCAATCTATCAAACTCTTCTACAAGCACTTGGCCAATAGTTGATTCATATTCTTCAAGTGTAGTAGGTGTTTCAATTTCCTGCTCCAAAACATCGAGTGCTGCCATTCGTATTTCATAGGAAAATCGGATTGCTGAAACATTGGAGTCTGTACTAAGGATTCTATCTATGATGGTTCTTGCTATTCGTTCCCAGTTTTCCCTTGGAAGTTCATCTGTCAAAACCCGCGTATCCAACAGTCGGACGGTTCCAACTGTATCTTCAATTCCATTCTTGAGAACAGTCATTTCAATAATCTCTTCACCATGAAGTTTGAGGAGTTCATCACGAAGTGATAGAGAGGTTTCCTTCAATCCTGATGCCTTGGCATACATCTCATCCTTCCATTTCAGGGCATTGCCCGTTACTTCATTCAGAAAATCTATCTCAGTATTGTGGGAATAATCCAATGGAATCATTTGAACATGCTTCTTCAAGACGTCAACAATCGCGCGAATTGACTCATCATCAGCGCGAGCCTTTCCCTCAAGAATATTGCATGCTTCAATCATGAATTCACACGAAATACTTGCAGTATCGATTTCTTCCCGTTGTTTCTCGCCCAGAAGCATTCTAACTTCTACTTCGAGTAATTCCCGTTCCTTCTTCTCCAAAGCCGCCATTTCCTCTATGGTAACATCCTCTGATGCATCTATTTGGAGTAATTTTACACCTTGATAGTGATACAAATAAAATGCGCCAAAGAAAGATAGTAGGTCCTCTAGAGGGTGTTTCTCGGTGAAAGCACCCATTACTAATTGTCTGTCGCGAGGACTTCTCATATGCGTTGCAAGTGCCTCGGTCAGAATGATTTCTTTCCCAGCTTCGCTCATCTGACGGGTCTTAAGTAACCATGAACTAGACACGATTATCCCCTCCTTAGAAAGTTGCTACCTATTGATATTAGCAAATCTTCTTCCAGAAATTCAAACGTTACAAGATACACCAAGCTGAGATCATAGGGGGCACGAAGATAGGCACGCTGCGCTCTTGGCAATAGTCTTCCGAGCTTACGAATTGATGCGCTCATTAGATATTCAAGGAATTCTGTGCTGACTCCAATGGAAATATCTTCGGCGATGCGTGCACCTTCAGATTTCAGAGCTCTAAGTTTCAATGTGAATACTTGCTCCATCCGCTCTTGGCTTCTTTTCATATTACCGAGTTTGTTATCCAACACATCTCGAAGAGCAGTATAAGTAAACATTTCATGAGATGGTTCGGGTTTTGGAGGATGTGGCTTCTCAGTCATTTCGATGAGTTCAGAATCAATTTTCTTTTTGCGAGATTCCAATGACTCTGGCGCTATGGGCTCTGTCGGTCGAGGCAAATCAGTTGAATCAAGTTGCGATTCATATTCTGCAAGCAGTTGTCGATATGCTTCAAGAGTTAGCTCATATGATTTGGTTTCATTCTCGAAGGTTCGAATTGCAGCTTCAATCATTTCTTGACGTTTCGCATTATTCTCACGAATAGGAATATTTTCTTCATCAATCGCTCTACAGAGATCGTCCCATTCTGAAACATTGGATTTGTGTTTGGCTTCAAGTTTCTCCGTCGCCACACGGATTCTTTCTAATACAGATTCAGGGGTTGCACCTTCTCCCAATCTATCATAAGCTAGTTTCAAGAATTCTAGAAGTTGTGTCGAGAGGGGCATCGAATCCTCAATGATACTAGAAAGTTTTTCGATCCAAAGATTAGCTTCGTTCTTCCAAACATCTGGTTTCTCAGCCTCTTGACTCACTAGATTTCTATAGAATGTAGGCAAATCCAGAGACCCGGATATGTTGCCATCTATGGCTTTGGCGAAAACTTCCTTCGATATGAGGGTATCACCAACATCAGGTAGTGTTTCACTAACGAAGGTATCAAACCGTTCTAATAATTCGACAAGAGATTCCTTGGTTACGCCTGTGTCTTCAGTTGGTTGATAGTTCTCTAATTCAATTCTCGCTATTTCGGCCAAGTCTGCGAAGTCAATCAAATCCCACAAATCAATTTTCTTGAATTCATCGCTAATGTCTTGAGTAATACTTTCAACTAGTGACGCTATACTAGATTTTGCAGATACTCCGAAGGACTTCCTATCAATTATAGCGGTTAAGAGGGAATATAGCTCTGAAAAGAATTTGTGAAACAGAGACTGCTCTGTTGGGTCCATGCCTTCAGTTTCGGACTCTTCTCTGAATGCCTGAAGAGTGTCCCGTAAAACTCTCTTTACGCCAGTGATCAAAAGGAATTGACCAAGATCATGGCTAATATATCCAAGAACCCGTTTTGTAAAAGCTATGAAATACGAAAGAGATGCCTTCAGCTCCCAAGCCCTGATTTCACTATTAATCGAGAACTCCCGTCGAATGGAACTCATCATGTGTTCCAACAATGCTTTCGCATAGCCAACCTGAAGTGGGTCCATCTCAGAGGTCCTTGAATTAATGCTTAAGGCAATAGTTTCTTGGTGTGCGTCAAGAGTCATTCTTGCACCCGAGTTGGCATGGGTGTCAAGAATGTCAGCGAATGTAAGCGTGACTGTATCCATCATTTCTACAAATTGCGGAGCTATCGCAACAAGATTCCCCACCTCTCCAACGCGAATCTCATCTTTGCCAAGAAACTGTGTAAATGCTGCAATTGTTGCACGAGAAATATCCACTTCTTCAATACTGTACGCATATTCATTCAGTTCTGTAAGAATCGCACGTCCCATGTCAGGAATTCGAGAGGTGATAGCATCGAGACCCTGTGGGGAAACCAATCGATGTTTGAAATGCGCAAGTTTACTCTCTTCATCACCTGTAGGAAGTTTGAATTCTACTGAAGTTCGTTTCTGAATCTTCGGACCCGGTGGGTTGGATGAGTAGTCATCTCGATATTTGAATCTCAGAATTACTTCAGTATCAACATTATCAGCCTTCAGCTTTTGTGTGTCCCATGTTTCTTGAAATTGCCTATCCAGCATTTCAACGAAAGTAACACTATTGAAACGATTTGAAAAGCGCCTTAAAACTCTAAGACCTTCACTTTCATAGTCCAGCTCGTTTCCGATTACTGCCTTTTCAATGTCAGATATTTTTTTGGCAATGCCCCCGATGTAGTTGTCCATCTTGAAGGGATCAATCACACCCTTCTCCCAGCTCAACGCGCAGATATGTGCTGCAACATCACCTGAAACTCCTCCAGCGATAATCAGGGTTTCGGGCAATACCTCAGGACCGGGAGTGCTTTCTAAGTCCCATTCCAATGATAGAAGATTCAGATTCTCTGAAGCCATGAGCGCATCCCTTAGTGAAAATATCAAAGGAGTTATGTTCATGGCTACCGTTTCAGAATTCTCTTCCATCATGGACCCAGAACCAGTTGCACTGCCTATAGGATAACCTCTACTTGTTGTTGTTCCAAGAATTGATGCTGAAGCCATTCGAATAGCTTCAACTGTGCTAGGAGTCTGTAGGCTCCGCTTCTCGCCTTTTGACATTGTATTGGTCCCTTCATTGTGTCTTTTCAGAAGAATGGTTGACCTTAGATACACTACAGGTGTTATCTGATAAGAATGAGAAATCTACTTTTTGAATATAGCTT
The DNA here is from genome assembly GCA_964391265.1 of uncultured archaeon. Taxonomy (GTDB): domain Archaea; phylum Asgardarchaeota; class Thorarchaeia; order Thorarchaeales; family Thorarchaeaceae; genus MP5-2226. Next base: position 2,849 of record CAYMLT010000106.1, on the reverse strand, counting down.
GCCTGTAGTGCTAAGCTAAGTAGTACGCCAAATGCCGTTTGAGTCCTCACGAACTAGTCCAGCTCTTGAGAGATCTCGAAGACATACTTGAAGAGTGGTCGTGAAAAGGCCATAATCATCTGTCGGGGTTGGAATGCTACGTGCTTGCTGAATATCAAAAACCATCTGCTCTAGATCGGCATCTTCACGAGCGGATATGTGACTCAATACAGCGTCTTGAAAATGTAGGACAGCATCTGCTGCCTCTTTGAATTGAAGTGGAACTTCATTCGAGAAATGTGGGACATCATGAGAGGGGAGAAGGAATTCCACACTTAGACGTTGCAGCTGTTCAATCGAGGACCGTCGTACTGCGAGACTCCCGCTGAGGTCGACATAGAATTTTCGTGGATCGTTAGGAAAGTTATTCACCTCATCACCGCTAAACAACAATCTTCGATCCGCATCATAGAAAACACAATGTCCAGTGGAGTGGCCTCCTGTGCGAATCACACGAAGTGATGTGTTTCCAACTTGAATTGTGTCACCATCTCGAAGTATTCTATCGACTTTAGTTGGGCGGTAGTTTACTCGAAGTGGTCCTCTATCAATCTTCATTGCCATTCTACCAGCGAAATCAAGACTAAGTCGGTCGTTAATGAAGGCCATTGGATTAGTCAGCATCTCAGCATCATCCTTATGGATCATAACTGAGGCGCCTGTTGCCTTACGAAGAATTCCAGCGCCGCCAATATGGTCAGGATGACCGTGCGTGCACACAATTGCAATGATGTCACTCTTTGGATTGATGCCCAACGTTTTGATATAATCAAGAATTTCCTTCCCAGGGTCTCCTGCAGTCCCTGGATCGATTATTATTGCGGCCTCATTATCCACGATGATATAGCTTGATATGAAACCGAATTCATCGGCAAACTTTCCCTTCGCGATGTGAACTCCCGGAACAACCTCACTAGCGTGCATTGTACTGTCATAATATCATCCAAAGCCCTTATGACAATTCCGACGCCAAGCATTCCTGACATGAAAGGGGTTTACTGTTTAGTAATATCGAACAAAAAGAACCAAGAGATTCCAATTGGTGCGAAAGGTCCAATCTATTTTGAGAAAGGATACTGGATTTATGTAGGTTCAGCACAAGGAATAGGATCGACCAATCTCAAGAATAGGCTTCAAAGACATTTCCGGAAAGATAAGAAAACACATTGGCATATTGATTACTTGCTTAGGGGAGATGTAGAACTTTTAGAGGCTATCTGGGCAGCTACCCATGACAATCGTGAGTGTGACATATCTGCATACTTGGGTAAGTCCGATTTATTCCAATGGGGTCCTATTGGTTTTGGCGCCGGAGATTGTGAGAAGTCATGCAAGTCGCATCTTCTATTGTACAAAAAAAGGAAAGGTGTGATTCAAACCATTGAAGTGGTTCTTGAAAACCTTGGACTCAGACCGCGAAAGTACTCAGACCTTGCATAAAGTACATACTTACCTGATGGGCAAGTATTAAATGTCCTCTCGTTGGTCATCTTGTTCAGCATAGGAGGAAATCCAAAATGCCAAATTGGCAAGCCATATTCGCCGACCTAAAACAGACTCAACAGGTCTTCACAGTATATCTGCGTTATATGCAGAAGGACACACTTGCTAAGATACCTAATGTTCGCGTCAGTGATACCTTTGAGGGCTATGTGAAACTCGAGAATCCATCTGGTTTCGGAATCCTTGGGTATGAGGATATTCTCTATATATCGATTCCACGATAGTGTTTTTCGCTTTCATCAAAGAACCGTGTAGATTCAGAGAAGAACAGATACCATTAGGCATTAGTCCATTCTAGGGAGAGCTTCTGGATAGTTTCCTTCGTGGGCAATCCTGTCTCTCGATCCCATCCCCTGAGTTTGTAGTAGTCGTCAAGCATAGGCTCTAAATCTACAACCTGTCCCTTACCAGGCCCCTCTGGCATGGGTTCTTTCGTGAACCGCTTTGGTAGCTTATCATCGGCTCGTGTTATTCCTTCACGAGCATTAAACAAGCGTTTCAGGGTTATTTGTCGTTCTGCAATCTCTGTAAGATTTTCAACACTCCCTAGTACCTTCTCGCCAGTTGCCAAGGGAAGCATCTCAGCAAAATCGTTCATCCAGAAGATGGGTGGCCATGATACCGAATACCAGCAGACAATGAGAGTATCCCTTATGCTGTATGCGTTTTCTGATTCGTGAACTGCAATTGCTTTGTATTTCTCAACATATGGATTGAGAATCTCGGGGAGTTTATCAGAACCCCATCGTTCAGTAGCGACTTTTTCGTAGCCCAATTGGTCGACAACAACAAGCGACCTAAGATGATCCGCTCCCCGTGCACCAGTTGCATGCGAGAGACCTATACTTCTATGGGTTCTACCATCCTGTCCTGAAACCTCGAGGCCCTTTACATGAATAGCGAATTCTTCAGAGCCCCTCCCAAGTTTCTCTGCGGCTTTCTTTGCGCCTTCGGCAAGAACATCCCCGAATCCTTCGCGTTGACCAATCATCCGAAGCAATTGAAGTGCTTGCTCACGATTTCCCCATTCAAGAATCATTCCGCCTGTGTCAGTTACATTTATCGCGCCATTTTGAAATGCCTCATAAGCAAAGGCAATGGTTGCTCCTACTGAAATAATATCAATCCCATATTTGTTGCAAATCTGATTGGCCTTCAGAGTAGTTTCATAATCATCAATACCAAGCAGACTACCAAATGCCATTAGTCCTTCATATTCAGGGCCTTCTTCAAGGGTTCCAGCATAAGGACCTGTTGGAATGTAATTCATCTTCTTGCATCCCAAACTACATCCAAAACAGGCACGA
>CAYMLT010000105.1:0-9901 GCA_964391265.1 uncultured archaeon | reverse complement strand
TATCTTGCTTTTTTCCGGATTGTTACTGTAAAGTCACCTGCTCTTCCAGAAACTTTCTCTACCTGAGATAGGGCATGTATCTTGATGTTTGGATGTTTTCCTACAAATGAGGTTAGAGGAGTCATAACGCAGGCTGAGCACTCAAGCATCGGAAAGATTTTGTATATTCCAACATAGTATCCACCGATACTAACAGTCTTCTCAATGAGGTGTGCTTGGTGACCACCATCGGCCAAAGCAAGTGCGGCGTTAATGCCTGCCATTCCCGCTCCAATAACAAGAACATCAGTTGGTTTTGATGGTGTGTCCGATTTGGGTGCAGATTCGCTGACCATAAGACAGAGTCTCCAGCATGGATTACAACAAAGGCGAAGTCAATTTGAGTGATATAATCTTTCTCATCCGACGGGAGCCAAAGCTAAGGCTGTTAAGTATTACTTGCACTCTCTACAAATTGTATAAAGGTCCAACCTTTGACCAACTGGTGCTTCTCCAATTTCCTCAGTGATTTCTGCCCATCTATCTTTGAGGGTCATAGACTCGTAGTCCCTGACCTTTCCACACTTTTGACAGATAATATTGACATGGACCGAAGTATTGGGATCAAACCTTGATGAATTACTACTGAATCTCATCTCTTGGACAAGACTCAGATCAATGAGCATATCCATTGTCTGATACACAGTATTCATGCTAATCGTCGGATGCTCCTTCAGTATCTCGGAATGGATCTGCTCAACTGTGGGGTGTTCCTTGCTTGAAAGGGTATATTTGCAGATAGCCAGACGTTGTGGTGTGACCTTATACCCTCTCTCTCTAAGAAGCGAGATAAGTTGGTCCTCGGTCATGGTCATTTCTATTCTCCCTTTTCCGCTATGTAATCTCCTGTCCTTTAATTGCTTACTAAATGGCGAAACGGTTATATATAACGATTACTAGTTAGTAATAATTACTATTTAATACATTATCAAGATGATGTGCCAGAGGGACGTGTGCTCTTATGACAAAAGAAAAGAAAATGACAACTGCCTCAGGAGTTCCTGTTGCAGATAATCAAAACTCTCTCACCGCAGGAGAGAGAGGACCAGTATTACTACAAGATTTTCATCTCTTAGAGAAACTTGCCCATTTCAATCGAGAGCGTATACCTGAAAGAGTTGTACATGCTAAGGGTGCAGGTGCTTTTGGTACTCTTTCTATAACTCATGACATTACCAAATACACGAAGGCCAAGATCTTCTCGGAAGTTGGAAAAAAGACCGACCTCCTACTTCGGGTTTCAACTGTCGCAGGAGAGCGAGGATCTGCTGACACTGTTCGCGATGTTCGTGGATTTGCAATCAAATTCTATACTGAGGAAGGCAACTGGGATCTTGTTGGGAATAACACTCCCGTCTTCTTCATCAGGGATCCCTTGAAGTTTCCTGATTTCATTCACACACAGAAACGAGTACCGCAGACAAATCTTAAGTCGGATGAGATGCAGTGGGATTTCTGGTCACTGGTGCCAGAGTCTTTGCATCAAGTAACAATCCTCTTCTCAGACAGAGGAACACCTAGGGGATTTGCCCACATCAATGGCTATGGAAGCCACACTTACAGTTTCATCAACGATAAGGACGAACGATTTTGGGTTAAATTCCATTTCAAAACTGCCCAAGGAATAGAGAATTTTGCTGCTGAGGAGGCCGCCCGACTAACTGCTGAGGATCCCGACTGGGCTACAAGAGACCTCTTTGAACGAATCGAACGAGGTGATTATCCCAAGTGGAACTTCAAAGTGCAGATTATGCCAGAAGTAGATGCTGAGAGCTACCGATGGAATCCATTCGACCTCACGAAAGTATGGCCTCATGGGGATTATCCATTGATTGACGTAGGAGTCATGGAACTGAATCGCAACCCATCCAATTACTTTACAGACATTGAGCAGGCAGCTTTTGCTCCCTCAAACATAGTACCTGGAATCTCCTTCTCACCAGATAAGATGCTTCAAGCTCGCATCTTTTCGTATGCAGATGCACATAGATACAGACTTGGAGTGAACCATCAGCAACTTCCCGTAAATCAGGCTAAACATGCAGAAGTCAGCAATAATCAACGTGATGGCTTCATGAGATATGGTGATAACGAAGGTCCAGTATTTAACTACGAACCAGATAGTTTCGGCGGACCAAAGACTGATCCCGCTTATCGCGAGCCTCCTTTGAAAATCTCCGGTGATGCTGACAGATACGATCAACCCAGAGGAGTAGATGATGATTATGTGCAGCCTGGTAACCTTTTCCGTCTTATGTCAAAGGAGGAACAGGGACGCCTAATGGATAACATCGCTGGACCACTGAGCACTGTTTCAAAGGAAATACAGAAGCGGATGGTTGAGCATTTCACGAAGGCTGACCCCAACTATGGGAAGGGTATCAAAGAGAGAATCGGTCTTTAGAGCAATCACAAGGTCAGAAGGCGGCTCTTAGACCGTCTTCCTCTTAGTTGCAGCGACCTCGATTTTGTACATTCCTACATGCGGGACTGATAGAACTCTACTGTAACGAAATTGGCACAAATGATTAATACCGCCCAGGATAAAGAGGAAATAGGAGCAAACCTAAGGGGGAGCACAATCGCTTTAGAAAGTCACTCCGATATGGTAGGATACCAATGAAACATTTCCCCGATGATGTAAAATTCAGGTTCGAATGGAGACAGTATCAAGCTCGCGTATTATCCGAACTACATGATCACATGGATGATAAACGGCTTCATGTTGTTGCAGCACCAGCATCCGGAAAGACTGTTCTTGGAATTGAAGTTGCTCGAAGAATCAATGGTCCAACTCTAGTTCTGGCACCAACCCTGGCAATTCGTGACCAATGGGTGCAGCGACTTGAAGAGCTATTTCTACCCGCGGGAGCAAAAACTCCCGATTGGGTTTCTTATGACCTAAGTCGACCAGGTTTCTTTACCGTGAGTACGTACCAGTTGCTTCACTCCTTTATAAAAAAAGAAGAACCGGAGCCTGAGCCCGAAGAAGAGGAAGAAGATAGTCCCTCTCAAGAACGAAAAGATCCTGCGACCTTCTTCATTGAGGATACTGATGTAGATGAAGAAGACACCGATGCGGATTTGGATGAAGATGAAAAGCAGGAACGCAAAGCCTTTGACTGGCTTAACCAAAAGAGGTCAAATTATCGTAATGCGCCTATTCCGGACCTCGCTCCTATGCTAATTCAGATTGGCATCAAAACAGTTGTACTTGACGAAGCACATCATTTACGGTCCAGCTGGTGGAAAAGCCTTACCACGTTGATTGAGGACCTCGGAGATATCCGCCTTCTTGCCCTAACAGCTACACCTCCATATGATGTTCCGCCTGCAGAGTGGGATAGGTATATGGCTCTCTGTGGTCATGTGGATGCTGAAATATCGGTTCCCGAACTCGTTCGTGTCAAGAACTTGTGTCCCCATCAGGATTTAGTTGTCTTCTCTAGCCCTTCATATGAAGAGGAAGCAGAAATCGCAGAATTCAGACGCGAAGTTGCATTTCTCACAGAAAACCTTCCTGCAAATGATACATTTAATGCGTTCTTGAGGTCACATGATTGGATACGGAAATCGGATACTCATATCGATCAAATCCTTGAAGAGCCAGATTTCTTCACTAGCATGCTTGTATACTTGCATTATATAGGTGAAATCATGCCTCAAGACGCAATCAATCTAATCGCCGATTCTTCACTAGAAATCCCCGAATTCAATCTTGAATGGTTAGAGGTACTGCTTACAGGTATCTTCTATCCTCGAAGCAGAAAACGTCCAAAATTCGAGCCTGAGATCGAATCTATTCGAAATAAGCTAAGAAGCATAAAATCGATTGAACGACGGAAGATTGTCTTGAGAGACCCACTCTTCATTGAGAAGATTCTCAAACGTAGTGTTTCAAAGATGGATAGCATCGTGGATATTGCCAATGCTGAATTCGGATCATACGGCAATCATCTCCGAATGGTCGTCCTATCCGACTATATTCGAAAAGGATACCTACCATCGACAAAAGATACGTCGCCAGAATTGAATAAGATGGGTGTTGTTCCAATATTTGAGGCACTTCGAAGAGCGAATTTCTCTGGAATCAAACTTGGAATTCTAACTGGATCTCTTATCGTAATTCCTGGTGAATCTGAAGAACACTTTCGGAATCTTGCATTTGAGAGAGGTATTTCCGGAAATGATATGGAATTCGAGTCAATGCCTGGTGCTGAAGCTTATCAAATTGTCAAGGTCCTCTCACATGATAAACACAAGATGGTTCGAGTTGTGACAGAGTTCTTTTCAGCTGGGGGGATTAACATTCTTGTCGGGACCAAATCTCTACTTGGCGAAGGCTGGGACGCACCATCAATTAATTCATTGGTAATATCCAGTGTAGTAGGTTCATTTATGCTTTCCAACCAGATGAGAGGACGAGCGATTCGAATTCAACCTGGAAATCCTAACAAAACGGCGAACATTTGGCATCTTGTGTGCATTGAACCAGACAATCACAATCCCGGACCAGATTACAGGACTATGGTTCGCCGATTCAGAGCATTTGTCGGAGTATCTCAACATGAAACAATAATCGAAAATGGATTTGGAAGATTGAATGCTGGAGAACCTCCCTTCTCAAAGGAGGAAATATGGGAAATAAATGAACAGACCTTTCAAAGATCCATCAAGCGATCTGAAATGAGTGCTGATTGGGATACCGCCCTCGGTGATGAAGATAAGGAAGTACGTTTGATTGAAGACGTTATGTTCTCCAAAGTCCAATTGCCCAGCTCTATCGTAAAAACCAATACAATGGCATCGAGTGTATCATGGCCCATAGCGATTCTCCTCACCAGTTTGATACTGCTATTCTCCCCTCTTCCACTATCGCAATTCTTCATCTATTTGAATTTGGCTGTAGAATCTTTTCTCACCTTGTTCTTTATCCTTCTCACAGTTTTCTGCATTGGTCTATGTTTCATACCGCTTTACAAAGATGAAATAGCTGGTCATAGATATCTTTGGAGGATATTCAGATTTCCCTCGTTCAGATCAATAGCCTACTTCTTCCGGCATGCAAACCTAAAACGAAGCCTAGAAAATGTGGGAAATGCAGTCTTGCAAGCTTTGTTCTATTCGGGGGAGCTGACTGCCCACTGGACAGAATATACCCTACAAGTAAATGAGAATGAAGAAGGGAATGTGTACTGTAGCATCAAGAATGCCAATCGACGAGAACAGTCACTTTTTCTCCAAGCTCTTCAAGACGTTTTAAACCCAGTCGAAGAACCTCGATACTTGCTCAGACTAAAATCTTCACCAATATTTAAGAAGAAACGTATAGATTATTTTGCTGTCCCAAAAATTTTTGGCATTCGTAAGGAAAATGCAGCGGATTTTCAAGAAATGTGGAAAAAGTTTGTCTTCCCAATGGATTTGATATTCACACGGAATCCTAAGGGCAAACTTGTTTTGTTAAAAGCACGAATAAAATCAAGGAGCGTCCTGAAGGGTACTCGGTCAAAGATGCTTACACGTTGGAAATAGAAGAGGGGTTAGTTCCCCTCTCTTTTGTGTACTCTCTCTATTCTATAACCTCAGGTGGTTCTTCTTTTCTTGGCCGCCCTACAAAGAAATATGCAACCAATGCAAAGGCTGCAGCGATTCCATAGAGGGCAAGCGGAATCCAGAGGAATTCGATGCGCATTAGGTCTGTGATATCCCTGCCATATCCTCCAAACTCAGCTGGAATATAGAGCCACGCCAAGAATACGATGTAAGCCAAAGTTACCAAGTATCGATATTGTTTCTTCATGTCGAGTGCATACATGTATGTAAATACGAACATGAATGCGAATCCAGAGAAGAACATTGGCCACATATCCGAACTGCCGATAGCAGGATTTGCGGTATTGAAGTATGCAACGAAGACTGCATGAACTGCAACCCAACTCTCAAGAGTGATGATCCATCTCTTATCAAGATGGACTGGTGTATAGGCAAGTATCATTTGCGTAAAGAGGAGAAACATATAGAAAAACCCTGAGAGCAATTGCGGATCATTTGAAATATCAGGATGGAACCAGTAGGTGTAAACTAATGCCCATGCAATGATATACTGATGATTCCTTCTGAAGAAACTCGAAACACGAGCCGTGAATGGTTTTCCAGGTTTCTTTCCAAGGAAGAGGCCCCTTCGTGGATTCTCAATCACCAATACTAGAGCTAGCATGATGATTACTGAGCCTTGGCTGGTCCAGATTGGAACGTCCTGCGCAAGTCCATCGAACAGAAATATTGTCTTCGCCAGATGGAGGAATACAAAGACCACCGTCACAATGAGCATATAGTAGTTGTACTTTGTTAATTTGGGACTAGGTGTGGATTTGTATGCCGTGAGGTTTTTGGATGCCCAATAGATGCCACCCCATATCAAACACTGGTGTGCCAGATAGAGTGCCCAAACCAAAACCATCGCGAAATCATTTCTTGTAGGCAATTTCCAATAGTACCATTCAGCTCCTTGGTCTGGAATGAGCTGATTATACCAGGGTTGGATGAAAGGTGCTACCAACCAAATTAGAACTGTAACCAGTATTGAAAAGACAAACATAAGGCCAAGCAGTCTGTATGGTGATATTGTTCTTCCTTCACTCATTGCTCGAACCCACACTTCATTTTAGACAATAGAATATATTACTACTGGTTCATTTCTTAATTTCAGTATCTGGTTGAATTGCCGCAGATACAAGTTCCCTCATTCTGATTAGTTGGCTTCTCACCTTCTCTGTACCCTCCTTCGTAATCATGACAATGGTTGTTGGCTTGAGTTCAACAAAGTGCTTGATTATCTTGACGAACCCTTTGTCCTGAAGTTTCCTCAGATGACTGGAGAGGTTTCCTGAAGTGAGCTTGAGCTTCTTCTGAAGTTGTGTGAATTGAGCTTTTTGAGTGAAGTAAAGGTAGACTAGAATTGAAAGTCTTGCGGGGACGAAGGTTTCACGGTCCTCTTTCATGAGACCTACTAGTGCATTCAGCACATCCCCATCAAGTGACATTGCTAATCACTTACCATAGTCTGGACAAGTATCCGTTCTGCCGTAAGAAGCGTATAGACTCCTAGTGCATAGAGTCCCCCTATGTCAATTAGAATCATAATTGGAAATGCAATAATAGGCAGAAGAATAATTGGTGCAATACTAACAAAGATTAGAATGACAAGAACAAGATGTGATACAGCCAAATCTGATGACTTTGGATCACTTTTCATATCATAATAGATTGCGCCATTGCCAATAACTAGGATAATTTGGATGAATAATGGAAATAATTCTGCTTGTCCTGTACCAAAGGAATAGACTGTAAATATGACAATTACAACCACAAGAGTCCCCCATGTCAGTTTCATTGCAAGGCTCATCTCGCCTTTTGCCGAAGATGCCACATTCGAGTATGACTGTGTTAGTGGATTTACTAATTTGAAGACGATAATTCCCGATAATGCAAGGGCTCCGACAACAAAGAGGACTACAGTAAACACATCAGACCCAATACCTGGATATGCACTCATCAGGGAACTAAAAAATAGTGTCGCTAGAGAAACGCCTCCGCCAATTAGGATGAAGATTAATCCGGTGACCCGTCTTTCAACAACCGCAGGATATCTATCTACAAGATCAGTTAGGGTCAGTAATTGCTTAGCGCGTTCCAACATCTCTTCCTGAGATAGTTCCTTGGTTTCATCGGAGTTTGGTTCAGTATTCATATTCTTTCACCTTTATGGACCCTGACTGCTTGACAAATGAGAAAGCTGTCTCAAAGTAATAAGTTGCGCGGGTCGTTGTTACCCGCGCGATAGGAGATAGTCAAGTCAGTCTAGGACATCTAATGCTTAGCATTCTGCCTCCCAAACAAGATAGTACCAATCATCAACATTACCACACCGACAATGAACACTAAGAGCAAATCCATCCAAATCGAGAGCATTCCTACTGGAGCGCCTCTCAAGAATAGAGAAGTGAGTGCATGGGTAACGTAACTACTTGGCATGAATACTCCAATAGCTTCAGTCAAACCTCCCAGTGGCATGAATGTTCCAAAGAACATCTGCGGCATGATGAAGATGAACGATATTCCCGATGCTGTGTCTGCAGATTTGGATATGACCGCAGTGATCAATCCCATTCCAACGGACGATAGGGTAAAAACCACTATAATGAGGAAGGCAAATGCTAATCCCAGAAGGTCGGTGTCTGGTCGATAGCCAATCGCAAATGACCCTCCGAACACAATGAGAACCTGCATGACACCTACAATCATGTAAGTCAAAGCCTTTGCCACAATGAACTCAGCTGAAGATACAGGTGTCGTGGACATTCTCCTGAGTATTCCACTATCACGTTCGAATGTCAGTGATTGTGAAACTGTCATTATCATGAACAGAGCCGCGAATGCAAAAATTCCTGGGGCCATGAAATCCCACTGACTAAGGTCACTGACATAGACTAGTGATGGACTACCAACCTCAATGGGTAGTTCCATTGAACCTACTTGGTCACCGTAAATTGTTGTATATATCACCTGTTGTATCATTGGTGGGATTGCACTACCTGCAATCATCGAACCACTATCCAGATAGAGTGATATTGTTGTGTTTTCCCATGAAGCTCCATCCACAGGTGAACTCCAGTAAGAATCAATACTATTCCCAAATCCTTCAGGAATGATAATCAGCGCATGTAGTCCACCATTGAGTAGATCTTGTTGGCCTGTTTCATTGGAGTTGTAGTGATTAACAACTGTGCCATTGATATCTGTCAAGTTACCAACAAACCAATTGGACCATTCAACATTTGTTGAATTTACATCCATGTTTACAACACCAATCGTAAACTGCATATCGCCACCAGTACCCATTCCACCGAAAGCAACACCGAAAGTGACACTAAGCACAAGGGGGAATAAGAGCAACAAAAAGAGCGCTGCAGGCTCTCGAGTGAACACTTTCAAGTCTTTCTTGATAAGTGCAGCAATTCGTCTTCCTTTCATTATTAGACTGCCTCCGTGAGCTTCTTACCAGTGAGTTTGATGAAGACCTCTTCGAGATCTTTGGCATTATTTTCCTCCATGAGTTCCTTAGGAGAACCTAAAGCTATGAGATGACCTTCGTCGATAATTCCAACTCGGTCACAGAGAACCTCGGCTTCCTCCATGTAGTGTGTGGTTAGAATGATAGTCATCCCCTTCTCTTTCAATTCTAGAATGAAATCCCAGACCGCTCGTCGAGATACTGGGTCCATAGCAACAGTAGGTTCATCGAGAAGGGCAATCTTAGGCTCATGTATCAAAGCCATTATTGTGCTAACTCTACGTACCATTCCACCGCTATACTCCTTGGCCTTTCTGTCAGCATGCTCTTCCATCCCTATCTTTTGAATGAGTTCCTGAGTTCGCTCTTTGAGTTCGACTTTCGGAACATCATGAAATGTGCCAAAAATCTCAATATTCTCACGACCTGTGAGGTGGCCATAGTACGCAGGTTCCTGAGGACAGACTCCTATTATCTTTCGAACATTCTCACCATCATGTTCAACATCAAAGCCTCCAACTTGGGCTCCACCATTAGTTGGTTCTAGCAGTGTTGCAAGAATATTGAGAACCGTCGTCTTCCCTGCTCCATTAGGACCAAGAAGTCCAAAGAGCTCACCCTCTTTGATATCCAGACTCAGATCATCTATCGCAGTCACTGAATCGAATCTCTTGGTGACATTTTCTATAACAATCGCTTTACCAGACATTGTCTTTTCACGAGTAATATGAGTACATAGAATGTATATAACAGAAGGACAATCTTTGACCTGCAACTTACTTTGTG
>CAYMLT010000104.1:0-9965 GCA_964391265.1 uncultured archaeon | reverse complement strand
CTTACAACACTGGAAGAAAGAACACCGCCGAGAAATCTTCAGAGAAAGTCCCGGATTACCCAACGTATTTTTGTGCAATAGACCATTTTACATAGAAGGTCTTGCCAAAGCATTGAAGGAAACTCGGATGTTGTGAGTGAAAGACCCATATGGAGTTGCCAATTCCTACTCATGAGGCATTAACCGCGATGATTCCAACACAGCCTTTCGGTCGCACCGGACATGCAAGCACACGTATTATCTTTGGTGGATATGCTCTGAGTAATGCGACACAGTCAGAGGCTGACCGCATTCTTGAGGTTCTACTGAAATACGGTGTGAATCATATTGATACGGCCCCCATGTATGGAAATGCTGAGAAACTCATCGGGTCATGGATGGCCCAACATCGTGATGACTTCTTTCTCGCAACCAAATCGAGAAAGCGTTCATACAAAGGAGCGTGGGATGATCTTCAGCAGTCATTGAAACAGCTGAGAGTTGATTGTATTGACCTCTGGCAGATGCATGGTCTGACCAATCCGGTAAGTTGGGAGAAAGTGATGGGGCCTGGGGGTTCCTTAGAAGCTTTTATTGAAGCCCGCGATCAAGGCCTAGTACGCTTTCTAGGTATAACGGGTCATGGTACCAAAGTACCAGCGGTGCATAAGCGCAGCTTGGAGCATTTTGATTTCGATTCAGTCTTATTACCATACAGCTACTTACAGATGCAGAATCCCCGATATGCCACAGATTTCAACGAATTAGTTAGATTGTGTCGTAAGCACAATGTTGCAGTGCAGACCATCAAATCCATAGTCCGGCGGCCATGGAGGGACCGTTCTCAAACTCACAACACGTATTTCTATGAGCCACTAACAACTCAAGTTGCAATTGATAAGGCCGTGCAATGGTCCTTAGGGCTCAAGGACAGTTTTCTGATCACAGCTGGTGATATGCAACTTCTTCCCAAGATGTTAGATGCTGCCACTCGGTTTGAGAAACCACCATCCGACACAGAAATGAGCGATATGATTGATGAGTATGATATGCAGGAGATAGTATGCAGCGTGCGCGATTTTAGATGATAGAAGTCCGTCTTGCCCATTGTAGGCATTATGATTTCTCTATCTACTCTTTTTGCAATGCATCAACCAGGTCGTCTGTGATGTTATACACTAGGTTTGGATGCCTTTCACAGAATGTTGAAGTATAGGTCGTGTTGGATGTTACCACTTTGTTTCCACTTTTTTCAACAAGTTTTGTCAGGAGTTCCTCTCCTATTTCCATCACTGGTGTGACATGCAATACAACAAGCCCGACATCTTTTGCCCCCTGATCCAATACAATCTCTCTTGACTGTAAGAGAGTACTCCCACTCTTTGTCACATCATCTACAATTATTACATTCTTTCCCTTTACATCCAGATCACCAGACAACTCAATTGAGAAGGAATCAGTTCTCTGTTTCTTTAGCCCTGGAATGCCAAACCGTTTCTGGCTTCCTTCGTCAGGTGCAATGCAAATATAGTCTGTAAAACCGAATTTCTTCGCCCCAAAATCGATTAGTTGTTGAGTAATGTCGATATCATTGTACTGTCCCTTTTCATCCATCTTGGTTGCCCACTCTGTATCCTTTGTCACAATTGGTGACACATACCATAACTTATCGCAGGCTTCTGCAATATCTCTGGTTGCACAATACGATGAAGCTGTTTCTCCAGTCTTGAAGGGCTTATCCTGTAATGCATAGGGTTGCATTGTGAGAACTACTTCAATTCTTGCGGGTGGTTCTAGAGCAGTGTATTCATACTTTTTATGAGCAAGTTTCTTCACTTGGACTGGATTTCGGAGAATATTGAGAATAAGTATCAATTCTTGTAAACGATCTGCTGTGGTAAATTTCTCACTCTCATTTGGCGATGATCCAGTGCAACTCTGGACTACTATAACACGTCTTTTTGAGAGCTTTGAGATTTCTAGCAGTCGCACATAGAGATCGGTATTCGGAAAGAGTCGTTTCTTGTCATGGTTGGTATCAGAAGTATGGACATTGAACCCCTTTCTTTGGAGTCCCTTTGCTAGGTGTTCAGCTCCACTTGCCAAGACAAAATCCATCGACATTATTGGTCAAGTAATCGAATATTATCTACCGTATGAATGTTATCGTATTTTTCCTTGAAAAGAAGAAATGTCGTCGCCGGAATCAGGATTCAAACTATCATTAGCATTAATTGGTTCTAACCTGATTGTTGCGATAACGACGACGCCACATCAAATATACCACGAGAACAACCGCGGCTATTCCAATTGGTGCTCCGATGAAATAATACTGCTCAACAGGCACGCCAGTTTCTTCGGGTTCAAGTAGGACGCTAAGGCTTAGTGTATTCACTATCACCATTACTCTGCCATTGTATTCCTGCCAAGGGTGCGTTTCATCATGAGTATCGAAGTCCTCTGAAGGAGCCAATCCCACTCCAACGCGTAGAATGTCCTCTGGGTCCTCTTGGTTCCCTGAATCATCCCTGACCATCCCCCTCCATCCACTATGGAGATCGAAGTAGTTGAGGTCATAAGTATAGAGATGTATTGTAGTAGAGTATGGTGGTTCAGATTCATAAAGCGGCTCCCAATTATCTGAGGAATCAATGAGCCATGCATGGACATTGAACATACTCTCTCCATCGGTCGTATTGAAATCGTCATCAGTATGAACTCCGTATGAAAATCGGAACATAGCATCAGTAGGCAATCTCTCAAGATTCCATGGGAATGATACCGTAAAATAGCAGAAGTCCCAATAATATGGGAAATCATTCCGCTGAGTTGTAAATGGTAGTTCCGCTGATGTGAGTGTGAGTTCTATACCCGCAACGTGATTCCACGTCAGGTTAACATGACTATCAATCCCTCCAGTCTGTACGTGGCTCGCATTGAACTCATTGGAGGTTCCATGATTGTGCAGTTCAACACCCGTCTGAAGATAAGGATCTGGAATTACTTCAAAGGATACAGTTGTGGTTTGATGTGTGTTTGGTAGTGCATAGATTACATTTGAGGCCCCAACTTCCATCGAAACTTGTGAGAGGAGTACGACAACTAGTGCCATTGCAAGGGTTCCCTTATGCAATCTATTACATATCATCATCCTGCCACCACCCAGCCACACACTATTAGAAATACAAAATCATAAATTTCTTGTGCTCAAAGAAACCACTAATCAGTAGTATCGGCTGAAGAAGTGGCGCCGCCGGGAGCATGAATTAACTCGTGCTAGTGCATCTTCAATGTGTGTAAGTTTGTTCTAAGCACAGTTACACGTCGTCAATTTACGCACCTAATACGCTTCTAAATAGTGTAGAAGCCTTTCTAGTGACGTAATCTTCTCCCATTCCATTATTTCACTACATTAGTTTTCTACTTATTCTATGTATTGCAATTCTATTTCATCATCATCGACAGACAGTGCAACTACTTTTTCAGGTCTTCCATCTTCTGTAAATTCAAACCTCATTGCTCTTGCACTAAATTCTCCAATAAATTCTGTTTCATTGTAAGGTTCGAGTATTTCTTCAAAGTCCTCTATCTTGATTACAAGATTGCCATCTTTAAAGATAAATTCGACCAAGTTATTCCGTTTATATTTTCCCTCTAACATCTTTAGATTCTCTGGGGTAACATCCTTTTTGGCGTATTTGAAAAACTCTGTAAGCTTCTTTTCTCTTTGATATTTTCCCACAGGAGCTAGTAATACAACAAACTCTTCATTGGTGTTTAGGTCAAATAACGCATCGAGCTTGTTTTGTTCATAGTACCCTATAGCTACTGTTCCTAAATTGATTGCTTCACAGGCCATGTATAGATTCTGACATACAATCCCTAGGTCCACAGCGATGTATTTGTGAGAAAGGATGGTATACCTCCACTCAGTTCGATAAGGAACGGCAGTCCAATAGAAAATAACAGGAGCTGTTCCCACATACTTTTGGTTAAAAGCAAGTTCACCCATTTTTTCTTCTGCGTTGTCTATCGTTTTGATAAATAGTAATTGATGGCTAAAAGAGATATACCGATAGAGACCTGGCTTAAGCCCTTCTACATTATTGATAACCAGATACGTTTCAAGCGGACTCTTCGCACCAGCAGAAGGAACAGTACGTCTAACTCCAAGACCTGACCTTAAGACTTGTTTTACTCCTTGAGTGCTCCAGAGTAGAAAGGATAATTCTTCTAAAGTAAGAGGATCTTTAGTATATTTTCTTCTACTTTTTCTACTATTGACAAGGTCAAGAAAGGGGGCTTTACCAATAGTAAATTCATCAGGATGAATTAAGTCGATAAGAGGGGCATCTTCAGGGAAAGCCTTTTGAAAAAGCGGAGGAGGAACTTTCTTCTGCTCATCAGATTCCGGGACGACCTCTTTGTAATCTTCAGCATCAAAAAAACGTAAGAAATTCCTTCTTTCCTTCATAATTGGAAATTGTTTGTTTCGCTGATTAATCTAGCTAACAAAGCAGCTTATTGTTTTGGAAGATGTGGAAGAAGTGGCGCCGCCGGGAGTTTTATGATTCTGATGAAACTACTTATGCAATGCAGATAGCGGAGTCAAATCGAATACCATCTTTATAGATTGTTTCAAGCCACCGGTGCCTCATCCAGTGAGAATTGCTTCCTTGTTGCATCGATTGTTGCTTTGCACCCAATAGGAAGTACATAGTTCTCAACATTATGTCCGAGCTCTCCTATCTCAAGAATAGGAAAATCATAGTCCTCTGTTTCTTCAAGAAAAGCCTCGCTAACCGGGCGGAATAGTTCTCTCTCCTCTAACTCGCTTTTATCAAACCATCCTAGAATCACACCTGCAACGGAGTCGAAGACTCCATGCAATCTGAGCGCAGTGATGAAACTATGTGTATGAGCCACGTTATCGGTGCCTTCAAGAAAGAGAATTGTCCCTTCGAAGTCTGGACCATACCCCGCAAGAATTGTGTTGGCGAGGATTCTGATATGACCACCTATCAGTTTTCCAGTGGCTTTTCCCTCTCGAAGACATCTCCAACCGGGATACCTCAAGTCTGGCTTCAACTGATGCTGCCAGTTTTCGTTTGGCTTCAATTCAATAGGTTTTCCTTCGAAGAATGTACTCATAATGTTCCTCTCAACCTGAGGGGACATCTTCTGACCAAAGGCCCAGATGACGTCAGGTCCGTGATAGGTGACCAAGCCAGTTCTTGCATGGATTGCGTTAAGCAAGGTAGTCCCGTCGGAAATCCCCGCAAGTATCTTGGGATCATTGCGAAGCAGGTCGTAGTCGATGCTGTCGAGGAGCTGATTCGCTGTGCTCCCACCTTGGGACATCATCACCATTCTCACCTCCGGGTCTCCCCAGAGGTTGTGTAAGTCCCCAACCCTTTCATTTCGAGTACCAGCACTATAGTAATGTTGGCTACGTGTATGCTCTGCAATCTTGACATTGAGCTCCATTGACTTGATCTTTTCGATTCCTTGATCAAACTTTTGACGCTCATCTGTTGGCCAAGATGGAGAGAAGACTCCCACTGTATCTCCTGCATGCAGTCTAGCGGGTTTGATTAATTTGATCGGATGTCCCTCTTTTCATTTTTGCCGATTACCAACAGACACTTGCAATTAAGAGTGCTGCTCTGACAGTAATCGGAGTGCAATATGAAAAAACTCTTGATAATCTCCGATAGCAAATAAAAGGAAATGGCGCTGCTGAGGTTAGCCCTCTCGCCGCACAGGTTCAGCATCTCAAAGCATTTTATATCTTGGAGTAGATGAGAACATATTCAATCATTGAGAGGACCGTGAATTATGTACAAACAAAACCGCTTCTATCTTGTAGATGCATTCACCGCTAGACCGTTTTCAGGAAATCCAGCTGGCGTTTTCTTATACTCCTCCAATCTGGACTCAACACAAATGCAGCTCATTGCTAATGAGGTGAATGCATCCGAAACCGCATTTCCGGTTCCTTTAGGTAATTCATCGTTTCAGGACGCATCACAATTTCAGTTGCGGTGGTTCTCACCAGAGGTTGAGGTGCCTCTCTGTGGTCACGCAACTCTTGCAACAGCTCATGTTCTTTTTCACGAGATTGAAAACCCGAATGAAATTGTAAGGTTTGAAACTCTATCTGGAAATCTGACTGTCAAACGCGAGGGGAAATATTACAAAATGGACTTTCCTGCTGGTATCCCCAAGAATATTGATGTCGAAACATCGGTCTACAGCGCACTGAAGATTGACGAAAGAAATGTGGTGGAAACTCTCTACTGTGAAGAACCAAACAAACTCCTAATAGTCGTGGATGCAGAAAATACTGTCAAGAACTTGTCACCTGATTTTGAACGAGTGCGCAACATTTCTCAACAATACAATGCCGGTAGTGTTGTTGTGACATCTCTCAGTATCAGTCCTGAGTATGATTTCATCTCTCGAAACTTTGCTCCACTTAGAGGGGTCAATGAGGACCCTGTCACGGGGTCATCTCATGTCATACTGGGCACCTATTGGAAAAGGCGGTTAAAGAAATCCCATCTGACAGGATTTCAAGCTAGTTCAAGAGGTGGGTTCGTGGATATGGAAATCATAGATGACACAAGAGTGGTTCTTGGAGGAGCGGCCATCACCATAAGTTCTGGAAATATGTTACTACCAGAAAATGTTTGAGAATCCTAAGAAGTAGCGCCATGGCTCCTTCTTTCACTTAAGCTTCTTTCCCTCGTTCCATGCCCGAGCGAGAAATTCTCCCACTTTCCAATAGCGATTATCGGGCATTGTTAAAACCACAGGGTCTATTTTTTCCAAGTCCATATTATCATCAGATAGATACCTGCTCTCTGTGTATGCCTCAACAACCTCACCTAGAACCAAGTAGTTGGTAGGGAGTTCAATCATATCATAAAGTTTGCATTCGATAGTTAGTGGACAATCCTGTATCATTGGAGCATTTCCGAGGTCTCCATAGAACACCTGGAAAATGCCTGACTTGTCAATTTTTCTACCTGAACCGAGTCCACAGAAGTCGGTTTTCGTAATCATCTCAGCACTTGGTATATTGATGCTGAATGTCTTCTTTTGCTTTATTCCTTCAATTGTATAGTGATGTTTACCAATTCCCGCTCCCCATATTGGAGGATTGCCGTTGATGCGATTGATCCATGCTACAGTCATGAAATTCACTTGATCATCAATCATTGTACCAATAATGGTAACAGGCATTGGATAAGGAGTGACTCTGGTCCCAATCTTAATTTTACTCATATTCCACACGCTCTCAACCAATCTTCTATAGATTGTGTTGAGCAATTTGAATATATTCATTAAGATTTGGAAAAGATGTGGCGCCGCATCTCTTCTCCGAATTTTTAAACCTTCATATTTTAAATTTGGTTAATTTAAGGTCTATGAGATACTTATTTTTAATTTGCGCCATTCATAACATAGATAAACGACAGAAAGTTCTCCTTTCCTAGCAGGAGGTATCGAGATGTCTGAATCTAAATACACCCTTGAAGAAGTCAAGTTTCATCATATAGTTCTAGAAGGCACTGATTACGAAATAGGCCAACAAATTGCCAGTTACATCAAACAGGATGATGCCCGATTGAAGAAGCATGTTTCTGAGAAACTAAATCCAAAGAAATACGGATTTGAAACATTTGAGGAATTAAGGGCTTACTATGAGAATGCTTGTCCTGGAATCACTGAGGAGCTAAGAGGTGTTGCGGATTCGCTGAATCTCTCAATCGACATGATGTCCTATTGGGAAACCAGCCTGTGCTCACCATCAATGAATACCTGTTCACAATTTGCAGTACTTCCCTCTATTACAGAAGATGGGCACGCCTACTTCGGGCGCAATTATGATTATGATACAACAAGAGACGACAATGTTCTGTGTACAACAAGAGCAAAGGGGAAGACAAGTCACATAGGTTTCACAGCATTTCTATTTGGACGTCATGATGGAATGAATGAACATGGACTTGCTGCTTCATTGTCGGGTGGTGGCGTATTCGATGTCCCCCTCAAGCAAAGAGGATTTGTAATCTGGGTTGCTATTCGTTCTATTCTAGAATCCTGTCGTTCCGTGAAAGAGGCACTAAATCTGTTGAAGAAAATCCCCGTTGGAGAATTCGACAATCTTGTACTCCTTGATAGAAACAAAAATGCGGCGCTTGTTGAGTATGCAGATGGAACTCTAGATGTAAAACAAATTTCAGACAAAGATTCAGAAGGGTTCCTTTTCTCTGTGAACCACTTTACGCTACCCAAGACAAAGCAGTTCAACCAAATGAACAAGTTTCTTCTCTCTCATTCAACTCAGAGAAGTCGTGTGATTAACTCCACACTGCAATCAAACACCCCTCATATCAAGAAGCATGATATTCGACGACTGCTTTCAACTCTCCATCCTAACGGGCTATGCAATCACTATTACAACGACGGTTTTGGTACGGTGTGGTCGGCCATATTTGATACAACTGATAGAGAAGTTGATGTCTGCTTTGGGGCTCCATCACATAACGAATACCGACCTTTTGGACTCCATGATCCCAAAGGAGTGCAGGAATACACAGGAATTGCTCCCGTTTCGAGTGAGAAATTACCAATCTGATGTCGCAAAACAAGTGGCGCAGCCAGGAGCTTCATTATTATGGTAAAACTCTGTATCTAATTTGACTTTAGGCGGAATGGAATGTGAGCCCCGAACAAATCACACCTGGAGTGTATACCGAGGAAATAGCAGAATTAGCAAGAAAAATTAGTGGAGTACCAACATCCATTTCTGTTTTTATTGGTTCAGCAACTGAGAACGAATTAGTAGATTATGACCCGGTGAGAATCTCTTCATATGATGAATACAATTCGAATTTTGGTAATCATCTCAGACATAGGACTCTATCACAAGGACTGGAATTGTACTTTCTTAATGGAGGTCGGGATTGCTACATCATTGATATCGGTAAGCTTCCAGATGCCAACGATAATTCCGATGGTCAAATGAACAGACAGTACAAATTAGCCATGAAGAATCTAGAATCTATTGAAGTATTCAATCTCTTAATCATCTCAAAGCCTGTGCAAATGACGGATGATATCTATCTTGATATTATATCTGAAGCCTCTAATTATTGTCAAAGAAGGCATGCATTTCTATTGCTAGATCCTCTAAAAGAATGGCAAACGTACGAAGATGTACTGAATGATGCTGATGGAGTCACTA
Source organism: uncultured archaeon (assembly GCA_964391265.1). GTDB lineage: Archaea > Asgardarchaeota > Thorarchaeia > Thorarchaeales > Thorarchaeaceae > MP5-2226. The sequence continues at coordinate 730 of CAYMLT010000104.1, read as the reverse complement.
GTCTACGAAGTGCAGTTGACCCAAACTCTTCAGCATTATACTTTCCAAGGCTTTGTAGAAACAACAATGCCGTACGGGGAGCTTCCCAAGTTGCTCTTGACCCAACTCCTGCTATTGCAGGTTTGATTTCACGCTTCGATTATCAATATGGAGTATGGAAAGCACCTGCAGGAATAAACGCAGATATTCATGGAATCACAAATGTAGATGTTCAGCTCACCGAAGCACAAAATGAGTTCCTGAATCAGATGGGCATTAATTGCTTACGCTTGCGTGACAGAAAGGTTGTTTGTTGGGGCGCCCGAACCTTAGCAGGTTTTGTTGAGAGCGAGTGGAAATATGTTCCCACTCGACGACTAGCTTTGCATATTGAAGAATCCGTGTATCAAGGAACTCAATGGATAATCTTTGAGCCAAATGATGAACCGACATGGGCTTCTGTTAGAGCTGTTGTCAATCAATTCATGCAAAATCTGTTCAGAGTTGGCGCATTTCAAGGAGATTCACAACGTGACGCCTTTTTTGTAAAATGTGATAGTGAAACAACAACGGTATCCGATCAAAATGAAGGGCTCATGAATATTGTAGTTGGGTTTGCTCCGTTGAAACCTGCAGAGTTCGTAGTCGTAACAATCCAGCAAGTCATGCAGAACTAACCATCCCAAAAATACACTCCGCAACAAGAAGAAATGGCGCCATCGGGAAACTATTCCAATTGATCTTTATCTGA
>CAYMLT010000103.1:0-9994 GCA_964391265.1 uncultured archaeon | reverse complement strand
GGAATGCTTCTCTCGAAACATTCGATTTTGGCAGTCGGCACCCAGTACGAGTTGGTCGGTTCCAAATGGTTCGTGACTTCATTGAATCATCAGGATTCTTGGAAAAGACCAATGTGGAGATAATCAAACCAAAACCGCTTTCGGTGGGAATACTTGAACGGATACACTCTCCTGAGTATATAGAGAAAGTGAAGCGCATCTCAGAAACTGGTGAGGGTGATATTGATTTCGATACACCTGGATTCAAGGGGTTGTGGGAAAATGCGCTCATTACAAATGGTGCAACGGTAACTGGAGTTGAAGCAATTCTTGAAGGGCGCGTGAATCACTTTTACACCCCTACAGGAGGATTTCATCATGCCAAATTCAATACTGGGGGTGGCTTTTGTATATTCAACGACATTGCCGCATCTGCCTATCGTTTGCTGGATGCCGGATTCGAACGCATTCTAATTGCTGATTTTGATGTGCATCATGGCAATGGGACTCAATCTTACTTTGATAAGGATCCTCGAATTATGATGATCTCATTCCATGAAGACCCGGATTGGCTCTATCCTCATGAAGGATATATACATGAGATTGGTGAAGGCTCAGGAAAAGGATACAACATCAATATGCATTTCCCACTTGATGCTGGGGATGCAGTTTACAAATATGCATTCAACCGTTTGGTTCCTCCTTTAGTGGATTTTTATCGTCCGGAATTCATCCTCTTTCTACCTGGATTTGATGCTCACTATCGTGACCCATTAGCTCAACTTAATCTAACAACCCATATGATTCGTTATGTAGCAGAGTATGTTCACAATGCGGCACATAAATGGTGTGACGGAAAACTAGGAGTCGTATCCGGCGGAGGATATAATCCTGATACATTTCGATGGGGTATCGGAGAGGTTATGTCTGTGATAACTGGTCATGAGTATTCTGCCCCTACACAAAATCCACCGTTTGAGGATGATGAGGAAACTTGGGAGATAGTTCGGAAGAATGTAAAGGAAGTTGAAGATTTGGTGTTTCCTCTGCACAAGCTTGTTCCACACGATTAGATGTATAGTACCATATCGGAACGAAGTTTCGATGGGTTCCTAGGAAACTGTAATAAGTAACAGAGATTGGGCTGATGTGTTTCCGAAACCTCAGGTGATTATCTTTGACCACACCGAAAACTACCGATTGTGAATCAGGGGAATCTGTTGGCGAGTCTCCTACACATGTGAGAACTAGTCTTGCCGCTGCGATGACCATGGGCAAGACTCCTGGTCGATTCTACAGAAATGCAAAACTCCACTGTATCAATCTGCTTCTCACGTATGATGAAGGATGTCATGCAAAGTGCGCCTATTGTGGATTATCAGGTTCTCGGGAAACAGAAACCGAGTGGACCGAGAATTCGTTTATTCGTGTCGATTGGCCTGTATTCTCTGTTGAAGAAGTGAAAGAGGCTATCACCAGTGGTGCATGCCCTCATGTTGAACGTGTTTGTATCTCAATGATAACTTTGGGCAAGGCGCGAGAAGATTGTGTAACGGTAGTTGCTGATATCAAAGAAGTCATTCCTCGAATCTCAATTCTCATTACGCCTACTATTGTAAACCGTGACTGGCTTGTCAGAGTGAAAGAAGCTGGAGCTGACAAAGTAGGTATCGCAGTTGATGCTGCCACACCGGAGCTTTTTGAAAAATTGAGGGGATCTGGAGTTTCAGGTCCGCACAAGTGGAACAAGTACTGGGAAACCATAGAAGAATCTGTAGAGATTTTCGGACCTTTCAATGTGGGTCTTCATCTCATTGTGGGTGTAGGTGAAACTGAGAAAGAAATACTCTCAACAATTCAGAAGGCACATGATATGGGTGCCAATACTCATCTCTTCTCATTCTTCCCAGAAGAGGGATCCGAAATGGAGAATGTTCCACAGCCCCCACTAGGAGCATATCGACGTGTTCAGATGGGTCGCTACATCATCAACTATAATCGTGGACGTTTTGATGATATGGCCTTCAATGAACATGGACAGCTCACATCATTTGGTTTGAGCGATGAAGTTTACGAAGATCTTCTAACTAAGGGAGATGCATTCATGACTTCCGGCTGTTCCGGAGAAACCATGCAAAACGCCTGCAATCGACCCTTTGGCAACTGTACACCTCATCAAGCTGCAATGGGACATTGGAGGAATTATCCGATTCAACCGAATGCAGAAGATGCAGAGCTGTTCCGAGAGCAGATACAAGATTATTCATTCACTTATGATGAGGGCGAGACCGATTTTGAGTGATATAATAGATTCTCTCCTCGACATATGCTTCAATAGCTCTGAAGAGGAGCTTGAACCATTATTCAAACAGGCATACAAGGTCTCGAGAAAAGAATTTTCCAATATACTAGGATTCCATGCACCAGGAATGGTGCATTATAGCACTGAATTCTATACTGCAACCGATCCGTACAGATTTCCAAGTGTTTCCATTTCCGGAACGGGCTGTGCACTAAACTGTGAGCATTGTAATGGTCAACTTCTAGAAACTATGATTCCTACTACAACCCCTGAAGATCTCTGGAATACGTGTGTCAAAGTGAAAGACCGGGGAGGTAAAGGTCTTCTAATCAGTGGTGGATCTACATCTCTTGGAAACACCCCCTTGCAGAATTTCATTCCCACGCTGAAGCGTGTGAAAGATGACTTGGCTCTGGACATAGTGGTTCACACTGGACTTGTGTATCCTGACATTGCTGGGGCTCTCGGAGATGCCGGTGTTGACGGTGCGATGTTGGACATTATCGGGGATGAAGAAACTATTCGTGAGGTGTACCACCTTAATGTCAAGCCTGAGGCATTCGATGAATCGATGACATATCTTGAAAATAACAATGTACCAATAATGCCTCACATAGTAGTGGGCCTATACTATGGGAAGCTGACTGGAGAGGCAAACGCTATACGCATGATTGCTAATCATGATCCTTCATCAGTCATTGTTGTTGCCTTCAAACCTCTTGAGAAGACCCCCATGGAGAATGTAACACCTGCCAGTCCAATGGATATTGCTCGTGTTCTTTTGGCATCCCGTCTAGCTCTTCCCAACAAACCCGTGATACTTGGCTGTGCACGACCTCATGGTGAACATCGTCGTGAAACTGATCGACTGGCGATTCAAGCTGGGATAAATGGCATTGCCTACCCAACTGAAGAAGCTTATGAATTCGCAAAGGAATTGGGACTTCAAATGAAAATGTCCGACAAGTGTTGCTCATTGATGGATGAAGTTTTACCTACATATACTGGAGTCGAATAAGAAAATGAAAAAATGGCGACTCCTAGATACAGGTATCAAAACGGGCTCTGAAAATATGGCTCTTGATGACGCTATTTTAGAGTGTAAATCCCTAGAGAATACTCCCAGTACTTTGAGATTCCTCCAATTCGACCCTGCTGCTGTTCTAGTGGGATTTCACCAATCCATTGCTCAAGAAGTTCGGCTGGATTATTGCGAAAAGCATGGAGTAGATGTGAATCGACGAATAACCGGTGGGGGTGCAATCCTATTCACTCCAACGTGCCTAGGATGGGAGATTTTTGCGGACAAATCCACACCTGGAATCAATGAACTTCGTTATGACTTAGACAAGCTTGCAAGACTCGTTTGTTCTGGAACCGTTGCAGGTTTACGAAGATTAGGCGTGGAAGCTGAATTTCGACCAAAGAATGACATAGAGGTCATGGGTCGAAAGATTTCTGGAACCGGAGGTACCGAACGTGGTAGGGCCTTTATGTATCAAGGTACTTTGTTGATTGACTTTGATATTGACTTGATGTTACGTTCGCTTAGAATTCCAATCGAAAAACTTGCTGACAAAGAGATTGATAGCGTTAAGGAACGCGTCACTTGTTTGAAGTGGGAACTAGGATATGTGCCGCCTCTTGATGAGATAAAAAGAGCAATGATTGATGGTTTTCAAGAGGTACTTGGCGTAGAGTTTGAGAACGGCGAGCTTACCTCTGAGGAAAAAGAGGTCTCCTCGGAACTACTTCCTGAATACCAAAGCAGTGACTGGATTGACATGGTCCAACCTCCCCCAAATCACGTTGGGCATGTGAGTGCCGTTCGTAAAACACCTGGAGGTCTCGTTCGTGTTTCTCTCTCTTTGAATATAGCTGGCAATTTCATTGAGAGCAGCTACATCACAGGTGATTTTCAAATATTTCCACAACGCGCAGTGATGGATCTTGAAGCCAAATTGAAGAATATCGCGGCAGATGAGGAATCGATTCGCAAGAATGTATTAGAATTCTTTGAGGAATCTGGTGCAAGAATACTTGGTGTTGAACCCATTGAGTTGGTTCAGCTCATTCTCGAGGCAACGAAAAAGATTGCTTTCAGCAGTATTGGAATCTCTCTCAATGAATCCAATCATCTTATGACAGTGAATCTTATGCCCGATGAAGTGCTATCTCATAATTTTGATTATATCCTGCTTCCTTATTGTGCCAAATTGGTTGGCTGTGATTATCGAAAAACCGAGGGATGCATAGAATGTGGAGAATGCACCATTGGTGATATTTATCAACTCGCGAATGAATTGGATATCCCTGTCAGAACAATTCAAAACTTCGAACACCTAATTGAAACCATTAAGGAATTTGAAGCAAAAGGCGCTCGGGGCTACATAGGCTCCTGTTGTGAAGCATTTTATAATAAACATCATCGGGATTTTCTTGATACAGGAGTTCCAGGTCTCTTGGTAGATGTTGATGATTCAACATGCTATGAGCTCGGTGAAGAACAAGAGGCATATGTTGGCGATTTCGAAGGACAAACGGTCCTAAGGTTAGATATCATTGTTCAAGTACTAAAATCACTGAAGGAAAAAGGTCGGTTAGAGGGTAAGGTGACAGCCGATGCCGGAATATGATGTTGTTGTAGTTGGAGGCGGCCCTGCTGGTTGTAGTACCGCAATTAACTGCTCTATGCTTGGAATGAGTGTGCTTCTTCTGGAAAAAGACAAACTAGGGCGTCACAAACCGTGTGGCGGGGTTCTACCATGGATTACTGCAGAAGTAATTGAGGATACAATTGGTGAAGAACTCCCTACAGATGTGATGAAAGATCCTACAGAACTAGGTCTATTCTATGTCCCACCTAGTGGTCGAAACAAAAGCGGTCGCGTTTCCAATTACAAAATACACAATATAGATCGTGACAAGTTTGATGCTTGGCTCATGAAGATTGTAGATACATCAAACGTTGATGTTCTCACTGGTACTCGTTTCACTGACTTGACAGATTCTGACATTCATGCTGTTCGAGGTGATGAGAAAATCCAAGTGAAATACAAGTACCTGGTTGGAGCTGATGGTGTTCGTTCCAAAGTAAGGCGGTTGTTATCTCCTGAATCAGCTGAGGTTCTCATAGTTGGCCAAGAACTATTGAGATGTAGATACGATGATGTATTATCGGATTGTTTCTCAGGATTCTTCCGAAACGATCTATCAATTGCTTGCGCATATACGATACCGAAAGGTGAAGATCTTCTCATAGGCCTCGGGGTTCAACCAAAATCAAGTCCGAACATTTCAGAGGCAATACATCTGTTCAAAAACTGGCTTACTAGTGATTTCTCGTTTGAAGAAAAGCAGCTTCGAACAAAAGAGGTTTGGGCTATTCCGTTTGGCGTTTTTGCCTCTGGTGCTAAGAACACAATCCTTGTAGGAGATGCCGCAGGACTCTGCAATCCTCTTTCTGGTGAAGGGATTCGTTTGGGTATCGAGTCGGGAGAATCTGCCGCAGCAGCTATTGCACGGGCTGAAAATGGAGATGATTTGCAATTATCGTATAGAACCGAAATTGGCGGATTAGCAAACATGGTCAAGGGTATTCATGATTTTGTTCTTTCGCTGGATGACACTGGTCGTGAGCAGTTTGTGTCTGAAGAGCTTGCAAGAGGAGTAGTATAGGTTTTTGTCAAATCACAACTGATTAATTAGGGTTCGAAACGCGAATCGTCTAAGACAGGTGTTTTCATGGAAATTCAGAAAGAACTGTGCAATCCACAGACATGTAATCTAGAATGCTATGAGGCTTGCATGGAAATTCATGGAGATGATTCACCTCTCACATATACCAAGGGTGACAAAACACCGAAGATAGACCTGAATGAGTGCACTCGATGTCTGAGGTGTGTGCGCGCATGTCCTATGGATGCAATTGCTGCATCCCACGCCCGCAGAAAGAAGAGGACAAAAGATTCCACTGTGATGAGATTTGAAGACGCCTATATTCCTTATGAAGTATCTGGTGAATGGGATAAGTTCTCAGAAGCGGATATGATATTTGCACGTGTTCATAATGATCCAGACTTTAAGAATTTTCAACAAGATGAGTGGTATGGCGCTGAAGCCATGATTGCAAGGAATCTTCCTGGATATAGCCAATTTGAACACGATCTATCGTCCTCGGGATGGACACTCTACGATTCGCGAAGTAATATCAATCCAGCAAAGACCGTTTTTTCAACTCGGGAATCAGAGTCAAAGCAGCAGCATCGTCCTATTCAAACACGTGATATCAAACGTGCAGCAAGGTTTTATGGTGCAGATTTGGTGGGTATTGCAAAGATCGACAGGCGATGGCTATATTCTTCCAATAGACAACGAGAAGAATACAGCATTCCTGATTCAATAAACCGTGTTGTCGTAATGGCTGTTGAGATGGATTATGAGGGGATTGCCACATCTCCTGCCTTCACCAGTGCCGCAAATACTGCACTTGGTTACTCTCGAATGGCCTTCCTAGAAATAGAATTGTCCGCTTTGATACGAAAGCAAGGGTATATTGCCATTCCCTGCGGCAATGATGTTTCCCTGAGTGTTCCTCAAGCAATAGATGCAGGACTTGGAATGATTGGACGCCATGGTATTTTAATCACAAAGGAATTCGGGCCTCGCGTTCGAATAGCCAAAGTACTTACTGATATGCCCCTCATACCTGATACTCCCAATAAGAAGTTCTGTGAGTCTGTAACTCGCTTTTGTGAGATATGTGAGAAATGTGCTACTACCTGTCCCTCGCAATCTATCCCATATGGCAAGGAACACACATGGAAAGGAACGACCCGGTCGAATATACCCGGAGTCAAAAAGTGGTACATCAATCCTGAAACGTGCTATGATTTCTGGGTTGAAAATGGGTCCGAGTGTTCAACCTGTATAAGATCTTGCCCGTATAACAAGGAGAACAGCATCCTTCACAAGTTCATAGTTTGGGTTGTCCAGCATATGCCATTTATGAATCGACTTGTACTAATGATGGATGATTTGATGGGTTTTGGAAAGCAGAAGCATCCTGAAAAGTATATGAGCCAGTACGACATTCGTTCAAACTGAATAAAATTGGAGCATGCTAATAATACAACCTCCTTTAACATATGTTTGAACAATCTTCTACGTTAGTATGTCTGCAATGGGGCAGGAGTAATGAGCAAAAAGGCGAAGTCCAAGAATACATCTACACATGACGCCCCTTTTGAGTTCACACTGGGCGCGGTCACTGTTGACGCCCCCACTCTCCGAAAGATTATTGCCAACAGTCATGATGCTACGCTAATAATCGATAGCGATATGCGATTCGAATATGTTAGTGAGGAAGGGTACCGAATATTCGGTGGCACTGCAGACGATCTAATTGGCCACAATGTGATTGAGTTTATGACTCCTGATGATGCTAAGCTTGTCACAAAGCGGTCCGCACAAAGAATCGCAGGTGCGAAGGTAATCGATTCTTATCCGATTACTATCTACCGCAAAGACAAGACCTTACGAATCATTGATCTTCGAATTTCATTGATCCAAACCACTGATGGAGTACAGAAAGCGTTAGTACATGCTCAAGATCGCACAGAAGAGAAAGAAAGCAGAGAATTGCTGCGCGAGTCCGAAGAGAGATATCGTACTCTCGTCGAAACCATGAATGATGGGCTCGCAATCGATGACAATGATTGTATTCTGACTTATGCAAATGAAGCATTCTGTAAAATGCTCGAATACACACCAAAAGATGTCATTGGCAAATGCTGGGTTGAATTTACTAAAGATAAGGATGTAGTCTTCTTCAAGGGAAAAGTTAGAGAACGCCAATCTGGAAAATCTGATAGATATGAACTTGAATGGGTAACGAAATCTGGGCGCGTTATTCCCACCATTGTATCTGCTGCTCCAATCCGAAACGCAGATGGAAAATTCTCTGGAACTTTCGCAGTGATAACCGAAATATCGGCACAGAAGGATGCCGAAGATACAATTCAATTCTATCTTGATCTTCTTACACATGACATCTCGAATCAACTACAAGTCATTATGACTTCGGCAGGGCTTTTAGATCAAGACTTGCCAAAATCATATCTTGATGATGCTCAACAAGATATTCATGATGCAGTAGAAAGATGCATGCGGTTGATTACAAAGGTAAAACGAGCCGGTCAATTGCGTCATTTGCCAAGAACCCGGATGGATTTGTCTACTGTTGTGAAAGAAAAGATGGCCATCTTGGAGCGGATATATGGGGTGAAGTCCATATTGAAGAATTTAGACAACCCCGTTTCAGTATGGGCTGATGCTTTGCTGGGAGAACTAGTATGGAATTTGCTTGAAAATGCAGCAAGACACAATCCCCGCGAAGATAGGAAAGTCTGGGTATCAGCAAAAAGAACAGACGGATATGTTCAGCTCTTCATTTCAGATAACGGCCCTGGTATTTCTAAAACAAGAAAGAAGACAGTTTTTGATAAATCCAAGCGTCAGGGCGGAGTAGGATTGACTCTTGTTTCACAGATGGCTAGAAAGTATGGTGGCATCCTGGAGGTCGAAGATCGAGTGAAAGGAAAGCCCAATCAAGGCGCCCAATTCGTCCTCTCTCTCAAAGAAGCCAAATAGCGAGTCTATGCAAATTACTCTGTACACTATTCAGTACTGAGATTTGCGTTTTATTCTATTATAGAGTCCTAGGTAGAAGTCTCTTTTTACTATCTTCTCCCCATTGATATCAAAAAAGTTCGTTCTAATTCTATACAGTTTCCTCTTCATCTCATCATATGGTTTCAGCCTTTTGCCGTTAATCATTGACTGGAAGATTTCGGTCACAGTTTCAGGAAAATCATCGATATATTGACACTGCTTCAGCTGAATATGAAACAATGTGCTTCGAAGTATTTCATCTTGTGTAATAAGCATCTCTGCCATTTAGCGGTCCCCATTCTACGAATATTTGATATTAATATATAAGCAACCTCGTAAATCTCTCCGAATATAGTGGTTCTTATTGCGGTTATCGCAATTCAGTACCATATTTTATGAGAATTTCGTTATTTTTGCGACTTGCGCAGAATTGATGCTTCTCCTAATCAAGTAAAGGGCAACGTTCTCAGAATGGATTTATTTAGGGGGTTTGGTGATGCTGCAAGATAACTTAGGGAGTGAGTTCATAATATGAGCATTGAAGTCACGGATGACATGCTAAAGCTTCTGCTGGTTATTGAGGCATACACCAAATCAGATGAGTCTTCCCGTCTTGATTGGGTGAAAGAACTTCCATTGATGTCTATTATCTACGAAGGGACTCTAAAGGGGGTCTTCAAAGAGTATGATTATGCCCCATGGAGTGTTTCTATGCTAGATGGTACAAGACATTGGCTCAATATCAGTCGTGAAGGAAAGGATGACTTGGAGGACCTACTCGACCTGAGATATATTTCCATGCTGCGTGTAAGCACTTCGCAATATGGCTATCTCACTGCATATCGACTGACAAACCGCGGGGATGAAATTGCACAAGGTATCGATCTCAAATTAAGGGACGAAGTGAGGAGTCTACTTTACTGCAACTGTGGAAAACTCAGAATGGCCGTCGTTCAGGGCCGAAAATTCTTCTTCGAGTGTATATCCTGTGGAACTGAAAGTCCTATTGGAATCGATATCATTGAAGATGTGTCCTATAAG